>RFJD01000053.1 GCA_003695015.1 Verrucomicrobiota bacterium
CCCAGTACGTCCCGCAGGGAGCCTCCCAAACCCTGCCGGCCTACCCCTACGCCGCCCCGGGCGCACGCCTGCAAGTGGCCTTGGGACCCGGCGAGTTCCAGGCCGGCATCTATGACGGCGACGCCTTGGACGGCGGAAACCGGCTGGACGGCCTGGGCTGGAACCTCGGCGGCGATGGCGGCTGGCTGGCGGCAGCCGAACTGGGTTGGAGCTGGCGGGATGGCGCCGGCCACGCCAAAGCCGGCCTCATGGTGGCCGAAGGCGACTTCCCCGACCTCTCCGGCAACGGCGCCATCCACCGGCACAGTTGGGTGGGTTACCTCTTGGTCGAGCAGCAGCTATGGTCCGAACCGGACGGCCAACCCGGCGAAGGGCTGACGGCCTTTGCCCGTTTCGGCGCGGGACCTGCCGACCGGCAGGCCGGGCGGTTGGGGGTGGATGCCGGGCTGCACCGGCGCGGGTTGCTGCCGGGCCGGCCCGAGGACGTGGCCGCGCTGGGCGTCGTTCACCTCGGCCTGAGCCGCCTCTTGGCCCGGCCATCCGCCGCCGCGGCCATGGAAGCCGAAACCGTCGTCGAGTTCACCTACCGCTGGCAATGGCGCCCATGGGCGTACGTCCAACCGGACGTGCAATGGATCCTTCAACCCGGCGGATCCTCCGCCGCCCATGACGCCCTGGTCCTCGGCCTCCGCTTGGGCGTGAGTTTCTGAAAACGGCCCCCTCGATCGGGGATCGGCCCTTGGCCAAGCCCCGGCCTGCCTGCTTGAAGGCGCGCTGCGCCAGCCGCGGAGGTGACGAGGCGGCTTTCGGGCATGGAAAGGAAGCTTTTCGCCAAGCGGCAAAGCCCAAGCGGAAGGTGCGATCCCGCTCCGCCTCCTGACGTCGGCGGCTACTCAGGCCGCGTAGCCGCCGAGGTAACGAGGCGGCTATGGACGCTGCCTACGGCTGGGTGGCTTCGGCCGGGGGCGGGTTGGTGGCGGGTTCGCCGGGCGGCTCGGCGCCGAGACTGCGCAATTGGAGCTGCGCCATGGCGCGTGCCATCCCGACCTCGAACGGCGTCAGCCCGGCGGCCTTGGGATCGAGTCGCATCGCGGTGAACCACCGTTCGCGGCCGGGCTTCAGGCCGAGTTCCCGGCGCAGCTTCATCTCCAGGTCGGCCATGTGGCCCGCGCCGTAGAAGACCGCGATCGTGTCGGGGTGGCGGTGGCGGCGGAGTTCCCGGCGGAGGTCGCGGACGACGACATCGTTGCGGGCGGCGATGAGTTTTTCCATCAACCGGCGCATGCCCGCGGGCATGCCGGCGGTGTCCGCGAGGTTCGGCGGCAGGGAGCCGAACATCTCGATCATCATCAGCTTGGTGGTGGCGCGGAGACGGGCGCTGGATTCGAGCGCCTTGACCCCCAGCCGGGCCAGGCCGCCGAACAGGCCGCGGCCTTCCATCATCTGCACCAAGGCGTTGAACTCCGCCTGTCCTTCGGCGGGGGCATTCGTGCCGCCGCCGGACGCCGGCGCGGTTGTGGGCGCTCCCGGACCGCCGGCGGGCCGGCCGCCGAACAGCGCGGCCAGTTCCCGGTAGGTGACGTCGCTGTTCTTGAAGTGGGGCCGCTGGTAGTCGATGGCGTCGAGCTGAAAGACCAGTCCCAACGCCTGGGCCAGCCGTTGTTGGAGCGAAAACTCGTTGTCCTGCAGTTCGAAATGGCCGTCCTGCGCGCCCACCCCTTCGAAGAGCACCACCGTCTGGCGGTCCAGAAACCGCTGCAACCGGCGATAATACGTCGGCTCGCCGAGATGAATGACCCCCACCAGCCAGACACGGGCCGAACGACGGCCGGGAGCGCGGAGTTCACGAGCGGCGACCTCCAGCCGCAGCACGCCGTTGGTGTCGGTCACCGACCGGTAATAGACCGGCGGTGGGTCCGGGACTTGATCCCGGTCCGCGGCCGCCGCCGGGGCCGGGAGAACGAGCGCGCAAGCGGCCAGCGCCGCTGCCAACCCGAGCCGGACGGAGTTTCGAGGCGGGAGAAGGTGCAACATGGCCTTACCGCGATCGGGGGTCAGGCAGCCGGAGGCGCAGTGCCGGCCGGTGTGACCGAGCCACGAGAAAACCCTGTGGTGCAGCTTCCAGCCTGCTTGGGGTCGGATGCGCCGCCAAAGATGGCTGCGCTCCTGGATGGGAGGCGCCGCCAAGGATGGCTGCGCTCCCGGTGGGATGGGCAGCCAGGATGCCTGCACCCCGGCGCGTTCGATCGCGGGCACGGCGTGCCCGGCGTTTTCGCGGGTTGTCAGCCGTCCCGGCATGGGGTTGGGCCGGTTCAGATGACCTCCCGATAGACGTCCGGATGCGGCCGGGAGATGACCACCGCATTCACCAACATGCCTTCCTCGGCAATGACTGCCCGGCCGGCGGCGACGGCCGCCTGCACGGAGCCCACATCGCCGGTCATGGTGCAAAACGCCTTGCCGCCCAGCGCCATGGCCAGCCGGACTTCCAGCAACTGGACGGCCGCGGCCTTGGCGGCGGCATCGGCCGCCCGGATCAAGGTGGCGACGTTGAACGACTCGAGGATGCCCAGGGCGCCCTGGGCCTCGGGTGTCTGGGTCCGCCCCAGCGCCGTGAAGACGTCCGGGTGGACGTTCGAGATGACCAGCGAGTCGATGAGGCAACCGTTGGCCGCCTCGGCGCCGGCATCCACCGCACTGCGCACGGCCGCCGTGTCGCCCCCGATGAGCACCATGTACTTGCCCGAGCAGATCGACCGGGAAAGCAGCAACCGGACGTTGCCGGCCTTGAGCATGGTGTCGGCGACGGCGAACCCGGCGGCGACGCTCGAGAGTTCGATCAGGCCAATGGAACGTTCGTTCATCAGAATCAGGCTTTTTCGAGGATGATGCTGTGGTTGACGGAAACGACCCGGGCGGCGTAGGGGGCATGGAGGTTGGCGCCGAGGCTCTTTTCCGGAATCCGGGCAATGAGCTGGCCGGCCTCGACACGATCGCCGGGCCGGACCACCGGTTCGGCGGGCGAACCGGCATGTTGTTTGAGGGGCAGCGTGAGGCGGTCGGTGTCCAACGGCTCGGGCTGCAAGGGGGCGGGCAGGTCGTAATCGAGGACGTGGAGCTTGCGGGCGAGGGTGCGGATGGGAACCCGGCGGCCGTCGCGCATGGGATGAGGTTTGACCTCGGTGGGGCCGGACCACTTGATCCCGGCGGCGCGCATCTCGGCCTTGGCTTGGTCGCAGGCTTCCTTGGGGAAGAGCTCCTCCGGACAGCCGTACAGGGTGCAGAGGCCGCAGGCGCAACAGAGGGCGGCCCATTGGTTCCAGAAATCCTTGCCGGTTTCCGTGAAGGCCAGGCTGCGCATGACCTGGTGGGGCTCGACGGCGTAGCCGAGCAGAAACCGCGGGCAATACTCGGTGCAGTACCGGCACTGGTCGCAGGCCGATTTGCCGATGCGGTTCTGGACGTCGGCGGGCTGGAGCTTGCGTTGGGCGATCCGGTGACTCCGCGGCAACACCACCACGCCGGTGGCGGTCTTGGTGATCGGCGCGTCCAAGTCGTCGCTCAACTGCCCCATCATCAGCCCGCCGATGAAATAGACCGGCTCGTCGGTGGCGAAACCGCCGGTGGCTTCGATGGCTTCGCGGAAACTCATCCCCACCGGCACGGTGACGGTGACCGGCCGGTTGACCGCGCCGGCCAGGGTGACGGTCTTGTGGGTGACGGGCCGGTTTTCGTGGGCGGCGGCGACGTTGACCAGCGTCTCGACGTTCATCACCACCACGCCCACGTGGAGCGGGATGCCGGCCGGCGGGATCAACCGCCCGGTCACGGTGTACACCAGGTCGTATTCGTCGCCGGCGGGGTAGTAGTCGCCCAGGAGGTGGATGCGGACGGGCGAGCCTTGGCAGGCAGCTTCGAGGGCGGCGACGGCCTGCTTCCGCTTGGCTTTCACGCCAATGACGCCCTCGCGGGCGCCGACCGCCTCCATGGCCAGCTCCATGCCGCGGACGATCTCAGCGGCCCGGTGTTCCATGGTGGCGGCGTCCTTGTGGAGCAGCGGTTCGCACTCGGCGCCGTTGGCGATGACGATCTCCGCCTTGGCCGAGAGTTTGACGTGGGTGGGGAAACCGCCGCCTCCGGCGCCCACCACGCCGGCTGCCTGCACTTGTTCGGCCAGAGTCATCGCGGGGAGGATAGCGGCAGGGCGGACGCGGACAAGCCGAAGACGGACCTTCAGCGACGGCCGGCGCGCTGGCGGACGAACTCGAGGATGCGTTCGTCGTTGTTCTCGGCCTGCCAGACCAGACGCAGGAATTCGACCGGATCGCTCCCGATGTCGCGGAGGAACCGACGGTCGCCAGCGCAACCGTACATCAGCTCGGGCGGCAGCTCCCCGCGGAGTTTGGCCCGGGCCTTGGCGATGATCCGCGGCAGCCAGGGGAAGCCCCCGATCTCCGCGTCCTTGGGCGGAAAGGTGTCGGCCGGCTGGACGCGACCGGTGGGACGGCCGTGCTGCTCGGTCAACAGGTAATTCCGCCGGATGGCGGCCAGCTTGACGGCCACGTCCGGAGTGGGTTCGCCGTATTCGCACCAATCCTCAACGAAGTCGTACAACTCCTGCGGCCGGCAACCGATCGAGTGCAGGAACGCCACTTCGGCGGTGTCGAACAACACGTCCGCCCCGCGCACCCCAGCCCGGTAGTTGGTGGCCGCCAGATCGAAGATCCGGCGGAAACGCGGTTCCCAGTCCACGGTCAACATGGCGGCGAAGCTACCATGCACATCGGGCGGGTCAAAGGGGCCGTCGTAGCATGGATTTCCGCGAGGAAGGTCCCTTCATGACGATCGCAGACTGTTCGCCCTCACGGCTCGAAGCCGGGCCGGATCGTGCCGTCCGGGGCGATCAGCGGCTGCGGGTTTTGGACCCGTCCCAACGGCCGGACACCCGGTCCCTGGCCTCGGATCCCCAGATCCCGGTCCATGGCCTCGGCCACGGCCCGGAGGTCGCGGACCACCTCCGGATGTTGGGCCGCCACGTTGTGGCGTTCGCCGATGTCGGTCTCCAAGTTGTACAGGGCGCCGTCCTTCAGGTGCAGTTTCCACGGTCCCTTCCGAACCGCCTGCAGCTCGAGCCCGCGGAAGTAATGGAAGACCTCGTGCGCGGGCCTGGCGTCCGGGTTGCCCGCCAGCAACGGCCAGATGTCTCTGCCGTCGATCTTGCGGTCCGAAGGCGGCGAGCCCCCGGCCAGCTTCACCAGGGTCGGCAGCAGGTCGATCATCCCGGTGATGGCGTCGCAGGAGGTTCCGGGCGGGATCCGACCCGGCCACCAGGCAATGGTGGGTTCGCGCATGCCGCCCTCCCAGGTGCTGCCCTTGTAGCCGCGCAGCGGGGCGTTGACGGCCCGGCGGGTGCCGCCGTTGTCGGAGGTGAAGATGACCAGCGTGTTCGGGGCCAGCCCCAACGTGCGGATGGTGTCCAGCACGCGGCCCACGCTCCAGTCCACTTCCTCGACCCAGTCGCCGTAGAGCCCGTTGCGGGAGCGGCCCCGGAAGGCCTCGCCCGGATAGAGCGGCCAATGGACGGCATTGTGGGCCAGGTAAAGGAAGAAGGGCCGGTCCCGATGCCGCCGGATGAAGCCGACGGCCTCCTCGGTGTAGAGGCTCACCAAGCGGGTCTGGTCGTCGGCCAGGACGCGTTTGACGACCTTTTCATTGCGGAGCAACGGCAGGGGCGGCTGCTCCTTCTTGCGGGGCTTGGGCAGGGGTTGGCCGTAGCTGCTCTTGACGCCGTCGGTGGTGGGCCCCATGTCGTTCGAGTAGGGCAGGCCGAAGTATTCGTCGAATCCCTGGCGGGTGGGCAGGAACTCCGGCTGGTCGCCCAGATGCCATTTGCCCACGATGGCGGTGGCGTAGCCGCGCTCCCGCAACAGCTCGGCGATGGTGATTTCGTCCGGATGCAGGCCGGTGGCGTAGGCCGGGAACAGCACATGCGGGATGGGCAGGACCCGTTTGGGGTAACAGCCCGTCATCAACGAGGCCCGGGAGGGCGAACAGACCGGCGCGGCGTAAAAGCTGGTCAGACGCCGGCCCTCGGCGGCCATGCGATCCAGGTTGGGGGTGCGGTTCAAGGTGGAACCGAACGGCCCGATGTCCCCGTAGCCGAGGTCGTCGATGTTGATGATCACGAAGTTCGGCGGGGCGGCGTGCAAGGCGAAAGCCAACCCCGCGGCCATCAGCCAAGCGTGGGTTTTCATGCCCGCAGTCTGCCACGACGCGGCGCGGGACGTCAGCTTGAAACCGGCTGCCGTCGCCACCCGGGCCGGGGCGGCGACCCCGGGAAGAACGCCGGGGCGCCCGGTTCGCGCGACAAAGTGCTTTACACCGGCGCGAAGGCGACCTAGTTTCCGGGCTCCGTTTGGTCGGAATCCTTAATTCTATGGAGCCGAAAGCGAAGACGATTGCGAATTTCCGCCTGCACGAGCAGGACACGGGATCGGCCGATGTTCAGGTGGCGTTGCTGACTGAACGCATCAACCACCTGACCCAACATCTGCAGAAACATCGCAAGGACCACAGCTCGCGCCGGGGGCTGATCATGCTGGTCAGCCAGCGTCGCCGGTTGCTCGATTACCTGCGCCGGACCGACGAGGCCCGCTACACGGCCCTGACGCAAAAGCTGGGTCTGCGACGCTGAACCAAATCAGGAGGCCCGGCCTCCGGCCGGGTTCCGACGAGTGTCCCGGCTGCCCACTCGCGCGAAAGCCAATCCGGTTCGAAAGGCGCAACTCGAACCACCGGCAGCCCTCGGTTGTTGCGCATCACGCGGCCCCGGCCCAGGGAAATTTCATTCAGCTTCCGCAGGGGACGGCGGTTGAATGAAGTTCCTCCGGGCTCCGGGGCCCATCCCCATTCGGAGAAACAGACATGTCAGAAAAAGTCTCGGTGTCGGTGGGAACCGGCGCCATTACCATTGAAACCGGCCATGTGGCCCGTCTGGCCGACGGTGCCGTCACCGTCCGCCTCGGCGATACCGTGGTTCTCACCGCGGCCGTCGCCTCCGCCACCCCGCGCGAAGGGGTGGATTTCCTCCCCCTCACGGTCGATTACCGCGAAAAGGCCGCCGCGGCCGGCCGTTTCCCCGGCGGCTACTTCAAACGCGAAGGCCGCCCCACGGAGAAGGAAATCCTCACCTGCCGGATGACCGACCGGCCCATCCGGCCGCTCTTCCCCAAGGGCTGGTTCCACGAGGTCCAAATCCAGAGCATCCTCCTGAGCGCCGACGGCGAAAACAATCCGGACATCCTCAGCATCATCGGCGCCTCGACCGCCCTGACCATCAGCGACATCCCGTGGGACGGCCCGCTGGGCGCGGCGCGGATCGGCCGCATCAACGGTGAGTTCGTCGTCAACCCCACCCACAGCCAGATGGAGGAAAGCGACCTCGACCTGGTCTATGTGGGCAGCGAAAAAGAGCTGGTGATGTTCGAAGGCAGCGCCAACGAAATCCCGGATGAGGATTTCGTGGCCGCCCTGCACTTCGCCCAGAACGCCATCCAGCCGCTCATCCAAGTCCAAAAGGAATTGGCCCAACGGGTCGGCAAACCCAAGCGGGAGATCGTCACCCTCCAAGTCCCCGACGAACTCCGCGAGGAGGCCCGGCGGCTGGTCGGCGACCGCGTGCTGCCGGCCCTGTTGCAGGAAAGCAAGCTGGCCCGTCAGGCCGCATGGAGCGCCATCACCGACGAGGTCGGGCCCCAACTGGTCGAGAAGTTCGGCGAGGAAACCGCCACCCCGCTGGTCCTCAAGTCGGTCTTCTACGACATCCAGCGCGAGGTCGTCCGCAAGCTCATCATGGAAGAGGGCAAGCGGCTTGACGGCCGGGGGTTGGACGAGCTGCGGCCGGTTTCCGCCGAGGTCGGCATCCTGCCGCGCACCCATGGCTCGGCCATGTTCACCCGGGGCGAAACCCAGGCCCTTTGCATTGCCACCCTGGGGACCACCGAAGACGCCCAGGAACTGGACGCCTACGGCGGCGGCGAGGACGAAAAGCAGTTCATCCTCCACTACAACTTCCCGAACTTCAGCGTGGGTGAGACCGGCCGGATCATGGGCCCGGGCCGGCGCGAGATCGGCCACGGCGCCCTCGCCGAGCGCTCCATCGAGCCGCTGGTGCCCTTGGACGATTTCCCCTACGCCATCCGGGTGACCAGCGAGATCATGGCCAGCAACGGCTCGACCTCGATGGCCACCGTCTGCGCCGGCTCACTCGCCCTGATGGACGCCGGCGTGCCCATCCGCCGCAACGTCGCCGGCATCTCGATCGGCCTCTGCACCGAACAGGACGAAAACGGCCTGATCACCAACTACAAGCTGCTGACCGACATCATCGGCACCGAGGACTTCTTCGGGGACATGGACTGCAAGATCGCCGGCACCGAGAAGGGCGTGACCGGCTTCCAGTTGGACCTCAAGCTCAAGGGCCTGCCGCACCACATCATCAGCGAGGCGGTCGAGCGGGCGCGGGTCAGCCGGATGAAGATCCTCGAGGTCATGAACGGCGTCATCGCCGAACCCCGCCCCGAGCTCAGCCCCTACGCGCCGCGGATCGTCACCTTCAAGATCAATCCCGAGAAGATCGGCGCCCTCATCGGCCCCGGCGGGAAGAACATCAAGCGGATCGTCGATGAGTCCGGTTGCGAGATCAACATCGAGGACGACGGCACCGTGCTGGTTTACTCCCGCTCGGCCGAGGGACTCGAGGTCGCCCGCCGCGAGATCGAAAGCCTCACCGCCGAGATCGAGCCGGGCAAGATCTACCGGGGCAAGGTCGTGACCATCAAGGACTTCGGCGCCTTCGTCGAGGTCTTCCCCGGCCAGGACGGCTTGGTCCACGTCAGCGAACTGGCCAACTTCCGCGTCAAGCGCGTGGAGGACATCGTCAAGATCGGCGACGAAATCTGGGTCAAGTGCCTCGGCATCGACGACAAGGGCCGCGTCAAACTCTCCCGTAAGGCGGCCATGGAAGAGCGCGACCGGCTCGAACGCGGCGGCGATTCAGGGGCCGCTGCCTCCGATTCCGGCAGCCCGACGACCACGGCCGCAGACCAGGGCGACGCCGAACCCGCCTCCGACGAGGCCGGGGAAGCTGCGGGCGAGGGCGATGCGGGTCGTGAAGAGCCGCGCCAGGAAA
>RFJD01000054.1 GCA_003695015.1 Verrucomicrobiota bacterium
CTGCGGGCCGTCGAACCGGAGGCCATCGTCACCATCGACGGACGGCGATACGAGGTCGGCGGACTGAAGGGCCAGCGGGACCGCGCCTTTCTCCTGGCCGGGGAATTGGACCGGTTGCGCGCGGACCCGGCGGCGTTGCGGCTGAGCGGCTGGTCGGTGGGCCCCGCCACCGAGCGGCTCGCTTGGAAGCGGGTCCGGCACCATGCCCCGGACGTCCGCTGGCCGCCGGCCGGCGTGCATTTGCGGCTGGATTTCGAACCGCCCGCCGACGCCAAAGCCGCTTTCCGGGTGTCGGTCCATTACGAGCTCTACGACGGCATCCCGGCCTTCTGCAAATGGATCACGGTCGAGAACCTCGGGGACCGGCCGTTGCGGGTGGATCATTTCGTGAGCGAACGGCTGGCGGTGGTCGAGGAGTTCAACTGGGTCGAGACCCGGGACGGGGTTCCCCTGCCCCGGCCGACCGCCCTCCACGTGGAAACCGACTATGCCTTCGGCGGATTTCAACCCGCCAACGCCAACCGGCACATCGTGCACTGGCGGCCCGATCCGGAGTTCAAGACGCAGGTCAACTATCGGTTGCAGCAGCCGTGCCTGCTGGAGGTCGAGCCCCCCGAAGGTCCGGCCCAGGTCGTCGAACCCGGCGGCACCTTCACCAGTTGCCGGGCCTTCGAACTGCTCCACGACAGCACCGAACGGGAACGCCGCGGGCTGGCGCTGCGCCGGCTTTACCGGACCGTGGCGCCGTGGATCACGGAGAACCCGCTGATGATGCACCTCCGGCGGGCCGACGAGGCCAGCGTGAGGCGGGCCATCGACCAATGCGCCGAGGTGGGCTTCGAGATGCTGATCCTCTCCTTTGGCAGCGGGTTCAACCTCGAGGCCAACGACCCCGCCGTGCGGCAACGCTGGAAACGCCTCGCCGACGAGGCCCACGCCAGGGGCATCGAGATCGGCGGCTATTCCCTCCTGGCCTCCCGGCACATCAGCGCCGAGGACGACGTCCTCATGCCTCCGGGTCAAAAACCCACCTTCGGCCATTCGCCCTGTCTCGGCAGCCGCTGGGGCACCAACTACTTCGGCAAGCTGTACCGGTTCTTCGAGGAGACCGGGTTCGACCTGCTCGAACACGACGGCTCCTACCCGGGCGACGTTTGTCTCTCCACCAACCACCCCGGCCATGCGGGCTTCGAGGATTCCCGCTGGAACCAATGGCGGATCATCACCGACTTCTACCGCTGGTGCCGCGGCCGCGGCATCTATCTCAATGTGCCGGACTTCTACTTCCTCGCCGGATCGACCAAGACCGGCATGGGTTATCGCGAGGTCAACTGGTCCCTGCCCCGCGACCTGCAGGTCATCCACACCCGCCAGAACATCTACGACGGCACCTGGCAGAAAACGCCCTCCATGGGCTGGATGTTCGTGCCGTTGACCGAGTACCACGGCGGCGGCGCGGCCGCCACGATCGAGCCGTTGGAGGAACACCTCGACCACTACCGGCGCATGCTCCAAAGCAACCTGGCCTTCGGCGTGCAGGCCTGTTACCGCGGTCCCCGGCTCTACGACACGGGACGAACCCGCGACATGGTCCGGCGGCAGGTGGCCTGGTTCAAACAGTACCGCGACATCCTCGAGAGCGACCTCATCCACGGCCGGCGTGCGGACGGGCGGGACGTCGATTGGATGCTCCACGTCAACCCGCGCCTGGCCATCAAGGGCATGCTGGTGGTGTTCAATCCCCTCCCGGAACCGGTCGAACGCCTCCTCCGCGTCAACCTCTACTACACCGGCCTGACCGACACCGCCCGCGTCCGCGAGCAGGACGGGCCGGCGCGGGAGTTCACCTTCGCCCGCGACCACACCATCCGCCTGCCGGTCCGCGTGCCCGCCCGGGGCATGAACTGGTGTGTGATCGAATAACCGGCCTTCGCTTCGCCCCGCCCCGGCCGTGGGCGGTTCGCCCGCCTCAGAACGACGAATCCAGCACCTCGGAGACGCCGAGACCGCCGTCGATCAACTGCCGGCCGGGCGCGGGCTTGGCGGCCTTGGGGGCCAACAACTGGGCCACCGCCTGGTGTCCGTGCTGCTGGGCGAGGGTGAGCGCGGTTTCGCCCTGCGGCCCTTGGATCGAGGGATCGGCGCCCGCCTCGAGCAAGGCTTTGACCACCTCCACGTGGCCGTTCTTGGCGGCCAGGTGCAGAGCCGTCCAGCCCGCATGGTTCTTGGCGTTGAGGTCGGTGCCATGCTTGATGTGACGCTGCACCATCTTCACGTCGCCGCGTTCGGCGGCGGAATGCAGGGAACCGACGGGCGCGCCGCCGCAGCCGGCGGCCAACAAGGCCGCCACCAACAGAATCCAACCGGCGAGAAATCGTGATTTCATGCAGACAAGGTGCCGCAGGAACCGTGCCGACGCCACCCCGAGTTTCGCCTCATCCCCGGCCCGGTGCATCTCCGAGTCGTTGGAGAAAGTGCTGGACTACCGGGGGTGCAGGTGAAGTGAGCCGGTGCACATAACGATGTCTGCAAGCACGGTGGCCGGGGCCGGAGCAAATCGAGCAACTCCGGCTCCGGCGCCGGCAGCCCACTGTGCAGCCGCTGCTTCAGAGCATCCCCTATCAGCCCCCTCCAAACCCTTCCAAGGCTGGCGTCTCTTGCCTGACACTTTTGACATCGCGCAACCCCTCAACTGTGACTGACACTTGGCCCATCACCCTTCAACCCTTCAACCCGCCCCGCGACACCTCCACCTCCTCGCGTCGGTGGCTACGACGGCGTTGTGCTGCGGGCTTCCA
>RFJD01000308.1 GCA_003695015.1 Verrucomicrobiota bacterium
GCCGCTCTGGTTCACGGTGGCGCCCACGTCCTGGCCATCGACCAAGAGTTTGACCGAGGCCGGATCGACCGGGGTGTCCCCGGCTTGGATGACCACCTCGATGGGGGCATCCGGTTCGACCCCGGTCTGGCCGGGAGCCGGGCTGGCTTGGACGACGGCGCTGGGCGTCGGGCTGGTGGTGGCCCGGTAGCAGGGCACGCTGCCGTTGGCCACGTCGTTGAGCAGGACGCGCGTGCCGTCGGGTTTGACCATCTTCAGCTCGAGGCTGGCCCCGCCGCCGCCTTGGAAGTACACGATCCGCAGCGGATAGATGCCGGCCTCCTCGACGTAGAGCCGGACCAGGCTGTCCGCCGCACCCCGACCGCCGTTGAACTCGCCTCCGACCTGCCGGCGCAGGACGTCGCGCACGTTGCCGGCGGCGACCTGGAACCCGTCATCGCTGTTGACCACCAAGTGAACCATGCCGGCGGGCAATTCGGCGTAGGTCAGGATCTCGGCGGCCGTACCGTTGTAACCAGCGGCGCTGGAGCCGTCGATGCCCGGGAAGGTGTCGTTGGGGTTGAACTCGCCGGCATCCAAGCCGGTGCTTTCCATGTTGATGACGGTTTCGATCTCGAACTCGATGGGGCTTTGCGGCGTGGGACCGGGTGTGCCGGCGCCGATCGCCGGACCGGGAGCCGCCGGGTTGGCCAGATTGTCGCCGTCGTTGCCGGACAACTGGGTCTCGGCCCGGGCCAGCGACGTCGTGTTGTCCGTGCCTTGGTGGATGCGGAACACGAAGCCCGGCTTGGTGGTGTCGGCCTCGACCTTGTCCGCCGCGGTCAACACGCCGTAGTTCACCGTCTGGAAGTCGTAGGCGATCGAGCGGTCCTGGCCGTCGTTGAAGTCCACTTGGACGCTGTGGGCCGACAGCGGCGCCCAGATGGTGGCCGGTTGGTAGTCGATCTTGACGGTCTTGCCGGTCTTCGAGACCTGGGCTCCGGTGATTTCCTGGCCGTCGATCGTCAGCTTGACCGAAGCCGGATCGATCGGGGAGGCCCCCTCGAGGATTTCGATGGCGACCGGCGCATCCGGTTCGGCGCCCGGACCGGCGGCCGGCGTGGCCGACAGGAGGAACGGCTCGGCCGGGAAGGTCACGCCGGGGAGTTGGTCCGGCGGTGTGCCGGAAGCCAGGGCGGCCACTTCCGCCTCGGTGAGCGCGGAGCCGAACACGGCGAAGTCATCGATCAGGCCCGCCACGCTCGAGTTTTTCGTGAACAGGTTCCCCACGATCAACTCGGTGAAGTCCTGGGGCAGGGGACTGGTGTTCGTCCCTTCCAGGAACAGCTTGCCGTCGATGTAGATCCGCTTGGTGCTGCCGTCCTTCACGAAGGCAAAGTGGTGCCAGAGGAAGAAGAACCCGTCGAAGTAGTCCGGGAAGGTCGTGATGGACGCGCTGATGCGCTGGGTGGCGCCATTACAGCAACCGGCGGTGTCGAAGTAGATGTTGTTGTTGGACCACGGCACGTGGGCTTGGGCGCCGCGCTGGTTGTTCGCGCTGGAGGGCGACACCATCCAGAACGCCGAGGAGCCGGCCGTGATGTCGGCGTTCCAGACCAGCCAGAAGGACACGGTCATCTTGTCGTCCGCCGCGACTTGGTTGAGGAAGCCGGCTTTCGCGACATCCATGTGGGTGCCGTCCTGACTGAAGCCCAGATCCAAGGCGAGGTCTTCGGGGTCTCCCGTATGGCCCATCCCGGGGGCCGAGAACGCGGCCCCGTCCACCAAGTCGCCCGGAACACCGAGGATCTTGTCCGTGGCGACGGTGGGGTTGCTGGCGTCATTGAAGTCCCAGAAAACGAACAGCTCCGGTCCCTGGGCTCGCAGGCAGGCGGCCCCGAGCAGCAAGGCTCCGGCCAGCAAGGCCGGGCATTTCCGCCCGATGCGCCGGGCTGCGGTTGTTGGTTTGTTGCGTTGCATGGGTTCGAAGGATTTCGGTTGTTGTGGTTTCGAGCGACTTGGTCGTTTCCCGTCCTGCCCACCGGCCCCAGCCGGGAACACACCCGGCCGGGCGTGCCTGTCCCGCCGCCGGCCCCGTTCCCTTTGCGATCAGCCCTGCCGGCGACACTGGGCATGACGGTGAACGCGTGCCCCCAGAGGTAGCACCGGCCGCAAGCGGCGGACAATGAGGTTTCGCGCCTTTCTATTAAGCCTTTGCGACACCGGCTCGTACGCGGAGAACGCCGTCTTTTCCTGAAGCTTCGGGCCTCGTCCGGCCCCGAGTCGGCGCGTTTTTCTTCTGTTTTGCGACGCCTTGGGCTATCCGGGGTTGCCCCGCGTTCCGCAGGCTGGACCGCGGGGAGAGGGAAGCGGAAAAACCCGTTGACCCGCGGGGCGGTTGTCGTATCCTCGAATCCTGATGCGTGAATGCGTCGCCCGCACGGCGACCGGACACCCCCATGAGCAAACACTACATCTTTTCATCGGAGTCGGTCGGGGAAGGGCACCCCGACAAGGTCTGTGACACCATTTCGGATGCCATCCTCGACGCCTGCCTGGCGCAGGATCCCCACAGCCGGGTCGCCTGCGAGACGTTCGTGAAGTCGAACGTGGTGGTGGTCGGCGGCGAGATCACCACCCAGGCCCGGTTCAACTACAACGACGTCATCCGGGAGGCCATCCGGGAGATCGGCTACGTCCACGAGGACGACCTCTTTCATGCCGACCGGGTGTTCATCAACAACTACCTCACCCGGCAGTCCCCGGACATCGCCCAAGGGGTGGACGCCCGCCGGGCCAAGGGCAAGAAGAGCGCCGAACAGGGGGCGGGTGACCAGGGTCTGATGTTCGGCTATGCCTGCGACGAAACGCCCGAGCTGATGCCGGCCCCGATCATGTACGCCCATCGCATCGGCCGGGAGCTGACCCGCATCCGCAAGAGGGGCCGGGTCAAATGGCTCCGTCCCGACGCCAAGAGCCAGGTGTCGGTCGAGTACATCGACGACAAGCCGGTCCGGATCACCAGCGTGGTGGTCTCGACCCAGCACACGCCAGAGGTGGAGCACGAGGAAATCGAGCGGTTCATCATCGAGAAGGTGGTTCGCAAGGTGCTGCCCAAGCGGATGCTCACCCGGGACACCCAGTTCTTGGTCAACCCCACGGGGCGTTTCGTGGTGGGCGGGCCGCAGGGCGACTGCGGGCTCACGGGCCGGAAGATCATCGTGGACACCTACGGCGGGATGGGCCGGCATGGCGGGGGGGCGTTCTCCGGCAAGGACCCCTCGAAGGTGGACCGGAGCGCCGCCTACATGGGCCGCTACGTCGCCAAGAACATCGTGGCGGCGGGGCTGGCCCGGCGGTGCGAAATCCAGTTCGCTTACGCCATCGGTTATCCCCTGCCGCTCTCGGTGTGCGTGGACACCTTCGGCACCGGCGTGGTCTCCGATGAGAAACTCACCGAGGCGGTCCAGAAGGTCTTCAGCTTCAAACCGGCGGACATCATCCGCCAACTGGACCTGCTGCGACCGATCTATCGGAAGACGACCAACTACGGTCACTTCGGCAAGGACGACCCGGACATCACTTGGGAGCGGACCGACAAAGTCGAGGAGCTCAAAGCCGCGGTGAGCTGAGCCGGGACGTCATCGAAACCCCAACTCCCACTCCATTTCGCGATCGAACCATGTCCACAACGACAACCCAAACCTTGAAGGCGGCGGACTACAAAATCCGCGATCTTTCCCTGGCCGAGGCCGGCCGCAAAGCCATCGCCATCGCCGAGCACGAGATGCCGGGTCTGATGGCGTTGCGACGCAAGTACGCCGACCAAAAACCGCTGGCCGGCGTGCGCATCACCGGCTCCCTGCACATGACGGTCGAGACGGCGGTCCTGATCGAGACCCTCGTGGCCCTGGGGGCCTCGGTCCGCTGGGCCAGTTGCAACATCTTCTCGACCCAGGACCATGCGGCGGCGGCCATGGTGGCGGCCGGCGTGCCGGTGTTCGCCTGGAAGGGCGAGACCCTCGAGGACTACTGGTGGTGCACGTACATGGCCATCAGCCATCCCGACGGCAAGGGACCGCAACTGGTGGTCGATGACGGCGGCGACGCCACGCTGCTGATTCACAAGGGCTATCAACTCGAGGAAGGCGACGACTGGGTGAACACCCCTTCCAGCAACCGCGAGGAGCAGGTCATCAAGGACCTCCTGAAGAAGATCCACGCCGAGAATCCCTATCGCTGGCACGAGATCGTGAAGGAGTGGCGCGGCGTCTCCGAGGAGACCACCACCGGCGTGCACCGGCTCTACAAGATGGCCCAGGAAGGCAAGCTGCTGGTGCCGGCCATCAACGTCAACGACTCGGTCACCAAGTCCAAGTTCGACAACCTCTACGGCTGCCGCGAGTCGCTGGCCGACGGCATCAAGCGGGCGACCGACGTGATGGTGGCGGGCAAGGTCGTGGTCGTTTGCGGTTACGGGGACGTGGGCAAGGGCTGCGCGCAATCGATGCGCGGGTTTGGCGCCCGGGTCATCGTGACCGAGATCGACCCCATCTGCGCCCTCCAGGCGGCCATGGAAGGCTTCGAGGTCGCCACCGTCGAGGACACCCTCGGGGAGGGCGACATCTACGTCACCGCGACGGGCAATTGCGACGTCATCACGGTCGAGCACATGGCCCGGATGAAAGACCAGGCGATCGTCTGCAACATCGGGCACTTCGACAACGAGATCCAGGTGGACGAGCTGAACAAGTACCCCGGCATCAAGATCGAGCAGATCAAGCCGGAGGAGGTCGGGGCGGTGGACAAGTACACCTTCCCGGACGGCCACAGCATCTACCTCCTGGCCAAGGGGCGGCTGGTGAATCTCGGCTGTGCCACGGGGCATCCGAGCTTCGTGATGTCCAACAGCTTCACCAACCAGGTGCTCGCCCAGATGGACCTCTGGCAGAACCGCGACACCTACAAGCCGGGCGTGTACGTCCTGCCGAAGAAACTCGACGAAGAGGTGGCCCGGCTGCACTTGGAGAAGCTGGGTGTCCGGTTGACCAAGCTGACTCCCAAGCAGGCCCAATACATCGGCGTGCCGGTCGAGGGGCCGTACAAGCCCGACCACTACCGGTATTGAGCTGAGTTCGCTTCGCCCCCGACAGGGGCGCGGCGGCAAGACGAAGCCCGGCC
>RFJD01000309.1 GCA_003695015.1 Verrucomicrobiota bacterium
CCGTCCAGGTTGCCGTCGCATTCCCCGGCCATGTTGTGCCATTTCTTCTGGCTGAGGCCGATGAAGTCGCCGATGCAATCGGGCGAATGCTCGGGCCGGCCGGCCGTCACGTACGGATCCTCCGCCGTGCTTTCGAACTCCACATAATAGTCATCTTCGTGTCCGGGCAGGTCCGCGGGCCGTCCGTCCCGCCCGGCTTTGGAAGTCCACAGGGCTCGAATGCCGATGTGATCGCCGTAATCGTCCAAGGGCGCCACGCCGCCGGCGGTGGGGCCGGTATAGAAATCGGGAAAGCCGTGGCGGTCCCAGTAGCCGATCAGGTTTCCGGTGGCCGTGCCGTAGCAGCCGCCGTACCAGCGGTAGTCCGGCACGCCGAGCAGATAGACGTTGGCATCGGCCCGGAGCGCCGTGAGGCCCGGTCCGACCACACAACAGCCCACCGCCAGCCAACGCCATGCCCGGTGCCCGGCCAGCAAGAGCCCTTTCCATGCGGACACGACGGTTTTCATCACGCAGCCAGCTTCCGGCTTTCGCCGGCGCCCGTCCATCGAAAAGCACGGCGCGCACGCATCCACGGCCGGCCTCCGGCCGTTCCGCGGCCGGGCCCCTCGGGCGGCCCCGGCCTTTCGGTGACGAAACCTGCCGGTCCGCTTGGGGGACACGACGCGATCCCGACAAAGAGGCCGGAAGGATTGCTCCTTCCGGCCTCTGCTCGAAGGCAGGGTGGAGGCGGTTCCCGGGAGGTTCCGCCTCGGTCCCCGTGCCGGCTTACCGGACGCTCCGGTAGAACTTCGCCGGCGCGTCCGCCGGGGCCGTGTACGGACTGCTGGCGCCCGGCACGTCGGTGTACGGCCCGGTCACCTCGTCCGCCGATTGCAGCGTCCCGGTGTACTCGATCGTGATCGTCCCGCCGGCCGCGCTGATCGCGATCGTCGGCGGCCCCTGCGGGGCGGTGAGCAGTTTCACCTCGTCGCTGGTGAGGCTCTTGCTCGGATCGGTCGGCACCGTCACCAGCAGCCGGAACATCGCATTGAAGTCAGCGGCCACCGGATAGAAGGTGTAGGAGGGCTTGGTGGCTCCCACGATGTCTTGGAATCCGGCGCCGTCGTTCCGCTGCCACTGGTAGTTCACCGGCACCGGGTCGCCGGCCAGGATTGCCTCCGCCTCCGCCGAGAAGGTCACCGGCTGGGCGCTCTTGCCGAAGGCCAGCTCCACCCGCTTGATCACCCAGTTGGGCACCGTGCCGGTGGCGCACTCATCCCAGTTGCACACAAACTGCAACGCAATCGTGTCGCCCTCGTTGAAGGTCCCCAACGTCGCCTTGGTGGTGATGAATTCCCCGGCGTCGTAGCCGGCGGATTTGCCGTTGAACGCCGGTTGGCCGTTCAGGATCCCGTGGCCCTGCAGCACGCCCTCGGCATAGCCGTTGGCTTGGAACGCCTCCCGCGGCACCGTCACGAACTCGCCGCCGTTGACGCTCATCCGCAACTGGCCGCCGTCCCACAGGTCGCCCTCGAAGGCGTAGCGATGCTGGATGGTCACAGTCACCTCGTCGCTGACCGGCGCCACGTAAGTGGGGCTGGTCAGGATCGAGTAGTTCGGGTCGGCGCAGTCGATGTTCCCGTTGGCCGCCACCCACTGCCCGTTGTCGGCGTCGTAGGCCCACGGTCCGGGCGGGGCCGGATCGCTGTTGACCACCGTGTAACCGCCGTCGCCATCGGCAAAGTCGGCGATCACCATCGGCAGCAGTTGCAGGGAAACCGCGTCGATGACCCAATTGGGATGCTTGCCGGTGGCGCACTCGTCCCAAGCCCCGACAAACTGCACCACGATCGTGTCGTTCTGCTGGAACGTCCCCAGCAGCGCCTTGCTGGTGATGAACTCACCGGCGTCGTAACCCGGGGAGTCGCCGTTGAAGCCGCGCAGCCCGTTGGCGATCCCGTGGCCGATGATGGCCCCCTCGGCATAGCCGTTGGCGGTGAAGTTCTCCGCCGGCACCGGCGTGAACTCGCCGCCGTTGACGCTCACCCGCACCATGCCGGCATCCCACAGGTCACCCTCGAAGGAGTACCGGTGGCGGAAGCTCAGTGTCACCGCCCCGGCCTGGGGCAGGGTGATGGGCGGGCTGTTCAACTGCGAGTTGTACGGCCCGCTGCAGGCGTCCTCGCTGCCCTCGGCCACCCACTGGCCGTTGGCCGCGTCGTAGGCCCACGGTCCCGGCGGGGCCGGATCGGTGTTCACCACGGTGTAGCCGCCGTCGGAGGTGTCGAAATCCTCGCTGAGGATCTCCACCCCTTCGGAAGCCAGCACCGCGACTTGGTCGGTGGGCTGTTGCACCATCCGCAACTGCGTGTTCGGGTCGATGTAGGTCCCCACCAAGTCTCCTTCCAACGTCGGCGGATCGCCGTCCTGCGGCTTCCCGGCGAAGAACTCGTCCTCGGTCACCATCGTCACCGCCAGGTTGTCGCCACCGCCGCCTTCGGTGTGGATCGCGTACAGGTAGTACCTCTGCCCGGCTTGCAGTTGGATGCCCATGATGTCCGGCCACTGGCTGATGCCGGTGGTGTAGAGGGCGTCGTAGCTGTTCATCTCGAACGGATCGCTGGCCCCGCCACCGGCGCTGCGCCAGATGCGCGGGTTGGTCCAGCCCTGCTGCCGGGCGATCAGCACCGCGTTGGCCGGATCGGCGTCCGGACTCAGGTACAGCTCGGAGGGATCGTCGCTGCTCACGAAGAACACGTATTTGCCGTTCTGCTTTGGCACCACCCAGCAACTGAGCTTGTTGCCGTAGTTGCTGCCGCCGTCGTTGGCCCCGTCCCGCGGGTATTCCATCCGCGGCTCCAGACCGGTCCAGCTCGGTTCGTTCGGATAACGCGGGTCGTTCTTGAAGCCATCCAACCCGCCGCTGACGTTCTCCCAGAACTCGTGCAGCACCACCCCTTCCTGCCACTTGAAGGTGCCGAATTCGATCGAGCTGTCCGGGGCCACCGGGTTGCCCGCCACGTCGGTGACGTTGTTGACCGTCAGGGTCAGCGTCGTGCCCGGCGTCTGCTGGGAGGTCGTCAAGAGGACGATGTGGTCGCCGGGCGTGCCCGCCGGCGCCGCCAGCTTCGCCTCGGTGACCGTCACCCCGCCGCTCAATGCGTAGTTGGCCGGGTTCTCCGCTGTCGCCGGATCCAGCGGCTCGGAAAACACCGCCTTGACCTGCGTGAACGAGAACGAGCCGGTCGCGTAATCGAGCGTCGGGGCGACCGTGTCCGGAACCACCGTCAGCGTGGCGGCTTCGGAGACCACCTCGCCGCCGCCGTTGAAGACGCGGCAGGTGATTTGCGCGCCGTCGTCGGCCAGGTCCGCGCGGTCAATGGTGAGCGTCGGGCTGGTGGCGCCTTCGATCGGGGTGCCGTTTTTCTCCCATTGGAAGTAGGGCGCCGGGAAGGCCGCCGGGTCCACCTCCACCGAGAAGGTGGCGGAGAAGCCCGCCACGGCGGTGGCGTCCTGCGGCTGGCTGGTGATGACCGGGGCCACTGCCGGGATGATCTCGATGCCCGGCAGATCGGTCGGCGCCAAACCGCTGGCCAGTTGGCTGATGGCGGTTTCGTCCAACGCGCCGGCGAACACGGCAAAGTCGTCCACCCAGCCGCGGATGCTGTTGTTCTCGTTGAAGGCGGCCCCGATGGTGAGCTGTTTCAGGTCAGTCTTCAGCGGGTCGGCCCCGGTGTTTTCCATGAAGAGGACGCCATCGATGTACACCCGCTTGTCGGGACCGTCCTTTACGAAGGCGAAGTGGTGGTACGTGGTGAAATCCACGTCGCTGGCGTTTTGGTTGAGCCGCTGGTTCGGGACCGTGCAGCAACCGGAGGTGTCGAAGTAGATGGTGTTGTTGCCCCAAGGCACGTGGGCTTGGGCGCCCCGCGAAGTCCCCGAACTGGATGGGGATTCGATCCAGAAGGTGGAACTGGAGGCCACCTCGCGCAGCTTCTGCCAGAAGGTAATCGTCAACTGGTCGCGCTCGGCGGCGATGTTGAGCCAGGCGGCGGGGTTGACGCGCACCAACTGGCCGGCATTGTCCGGACCGAAGTCCATGGCCAGATCGGCCGGGTTGCCGGTGTTGCCCTCGCCGGGGGCGGAGTACACCGCGCCGTTTTCCAAGGTGCCCCGAAGGCCATAGACCGAATCCACGGTGATGGCCGGGTTCGAGTTGTCGTCGAAGTTCCAATAGGCAAGCAGGTTGACGGTGCCCGCCGCCCGGGCCGGCAACAGGGCCGCCTGCCATAGGAAGGCGGCGCCCGCCGCGCCCACGAACCAGTGGGTGAGTTTGTGCTTCATGATGCTTGGGTTATTGCCTCGGTTGTGAGTTGGGTTTGGCCCGCCGGACCGTCCCGCCCCGTACCACCGGCGGGCTTCCGGACCAGGCGCTGTTTGACAGGCAGCGTTCCCTCCTTGGTTGAAGGAAAACGCCGGACACCATGCCGCGGCCTCCACCCGACGCCTGTCGGCCCCTCCGGCCGCGCGTCCGAAGAGCTTCGCACTCCTCGAAACCCGCCCCGGCCGGGGCACAAGCTGGTGGTTGGACTGGCATGGTGTCGGCGACATGATGAAGTTTTTGTCCCTCGGGTCAACACGATTCGGGCAAAAAACCCGTCTTCTGATCAAGGCCTCTTATGAATCTGCCGGGGCCGTTCTGCCAGAGGCCTGATCAGGCCGACGGAGATGAAGCCCCGAGCGACACCGGAGACGCTGCGGGCAATGGAAGTGAAGCCGGCGGCCGGACCACTGCGGCGGCGGGGCAACCAGAACGCTGGCAGCGCGCG
>RFJD01000310.1 GCA_003695015.1 Verrucomicrobiota bacterium
GACTCTTAATCAGTTGGTTCTAGGTTCGAGTCCTAGCCGGGGCACCATTTCTTTTGCCTCCACTCGTCTTCGCGCCCCGGCCGGGCCGCCCTCATGCCCGTCGGGTGTCGCTGGCGCACGCCAGGCCGGAACCGGGCGTGGGGACGCGCGCCGAAGAGGCAGGCCCTTCCGCGGCTTGGCGATCCCGGGTTGATCCCGGGCGGGAGCCGGGCTAGAGGAAAGGCGCCTTGCAGCCCGATCGCGCAGATTCCGGCCCGATGCCCGCCCCGGCGGCCGCACCGGCCGTTCGGGAACCACCCGCCACCGTGTGGGGCGCCCTGCGGCACGTGGGCCCGGGCTTGATCCTCTCGGCGGCCATCGTCGGCTCGGGCGAACTGATCGCCACCACGGCCTTGGGGGCGCGGGCCGGGTTCAGCCTGTTGTGGATGATCCTGCTGGGCTGCACGGTGAAGGTGGCCGTCCAACTCGAGTACGGCCGGGCCGCCATTCTGCACGGTCGGCCGACACTTCAGGCGTGGAACCTGGGCCAACGCGCCGGTGGAGGGCTGCATTGGTCGGTGCATCTGGCGGCGTTGTTCATGCTGGTCAACATGGCCGGCCAGGGCGGCGTGATCGGCGGCGCGGCGGAAGTGGGGCGGTATCTCTGGCCGTTCCCGGGCCTGGCGGGCTGGCTGCTGGGGCTGGCGTTGCTGGTGGGGTTGTTGGCGGGATCGGGCCGCTACCAACCGGTCGAATGGACCGCCACCGCCCTGAACGCCGTGTTCCTGGCCGGCGTGTTCGGCTGCCTGTTCGCCCTGCAGGGGACCGAGCTGGCCATCCGCGGCCGCGACTTGGGGGAAGGGCTGCGTTTCCACCTGCCCGAAGGGAACTGGAGCCTGGCGCTGGCGGCGTTCGGGTTGACCGGCATCGCCTCCGGCGAAATCACGCTCTATCCCTACTGGTGCCTCGAAAAGGGCTACGCGCGCTGGACCGGGCCCCGGGAGGACACCGCGGCGTGGCGCGCGCGGGCCCGCGGTTGGATGCGGGTGATGACCGTGGACGCCCTGTTGTCGATGCTCCTCTACACGCTGGCGACCTGCGGGTTTTACCTGCTGGGGGCGACGGTGCTGCACGCGCGGGGCGAATTGCAGGACGGGCCGGCCCTGGTGGTGCAACTTTCGGCGATGTTCACCGAGGTGCTCGGCCCGGGCGTCCGGTGGGTGTTCATGGTCTGCGCGCTGGCGGTCTTGTTCTCGACCATCTTCGCCAACAGCGCCGGGTTTTCGCGAATGTGGGCGGATTACTTCGGCCTGAGAGGCTGGCTGGACTGGGGGGAGGAAACGCGCCGACGGCGGACAGTGGCGGTGGCGGCGTGGGTGTTTCCGTTGCTGGCGGCGGGGTGTTATCTGGGCGTGGGCAAACCGCTGCTGCTGGTGGTCTTGATGGGCATCACCAACGCCCTTTACCTGGCGGTGGTGGGCTGGCAGACGCTGCGGTTCCGCTACCTTCTCAGCCCGCCCGCAATGCGGCCTTCGCGGCTGTACGACCTGGCCTTGTGGATCAGCCTGCTGGCCATCGGCGCCATGGTGGCGCTGGCCGTGCACAATCTGCTTGGCCAGCTCTGACGCCCGGCCCTGACGCCGGCGACGCTTGCCGTCCCCCGCCCACCGGAGGTTCCCCCGCAACGGCCCGGCGCAGGTCGTCCGGAAATCAGTTCCGATTGCGGCCGCCCCGGGCCGCCACTTCGGTGGGGCGGGCGTCTTGGAACGCATCGAGCACCGCTTGGAGGCGGTCCCGGACCCGCGCCAGGGCGGGATCCGAATCCGGGTCCAACGGACGCTTTTCTTCCGGATCGGCCCAATCGTCGTAGAAACGGCCGTCGCGGTAGAGCTTGTAACGCTTGGTGGCGGCGAACTCGTGTTGCGCCTTCGCGCCGCCATCACGGGCGAACCAGCAGTAGGTCCATTCGCGCGGGTTACCCGGCCGGCCCTGCAATTGGGGCCAGAAACTCCGCCCGTCCAACGCCGGGTTTTCCGGCGGCCGCAACCCGGCCGCCTCGCAAATCGTGGGGAAGAAGTCGGTGCTGTCCACCAAGTCCCCGCACACCCGGCCGGCGGGAATCACCCCCGGCCAGTTCGCGATCAAGGGCACGTGGGTCCCGGCCGGGGTGGGGCTTCCCTTGCCGCCCACGATCACCCGACCGTCCCGCATGCGGGTGCGCACCCCGCGACCGGTGCCGTTGTCGCCCAGAAAGATCACCAGCGTCCGCTCCCGCAGCCCCAATTCCTCCAAGGTCGCCACCAACCGCCCGATCATCTTGTCCGCGTAGGCCACCATCTCGCCGAAGTGCCGCGGGTGCTGATGGACCTTTTCGCCGCGGGCGGTGGGATCCCAATCCGGACTGTCGGGCGTGGGCTGGTAGGGGGCATGGGTGAGGATCATCGGGTAATAGAGGAGGAACGGTTCATGCCGGTGCCGGCGGATGAAGTCCCGGGCCCAGTCGTTGACCAGCTCCGGCCCGTACTCGCCGTGGGTGAAGTCCTTCGGGACGCCATTGTACTCGAGGCCCGGATTGGCATAGCGCGGCGGCCGGCGGGTGTGCTGCCAGAGGCAGGACTCGTCGAAGCCAAAATGCCGCGGCAGGCCGGGGTCGTGTCCCAACTGCCACTTGCCGGCGATGCCGCTCACGTAACCGGCCGCCTTGAAGACGTGGGCGAAGGTCCGTTCCTCCGGGCGCAGTTCGCCGAACCGGGTGTAGTTGCGGACGTTGTACAACCCGGTCATCAACTGCACCCGCGTGGGCGTGCACAAGGGCTGCACGTGGCAGTGCTCGAACCGCATCCCCCCGGCCGCCAGCCGGTCCAAATGGGGTGTCTGGTAATCCGCACAACCGTTGGCTCCCACGCACTCGTAGCCGAAGTCATCGGCCATGATCAGAACCACGTTCGGACGCGACGGAACCGCCGCCGGACTGAGGACGGATGCCGCCAATGCACCGGCGGCCAACCAACAAGTCCATCCCATGGGCTTCATGGCCGGCAGGATAAACGCCGCCCGGAAAAAGTCGAGGGCGGCCCGGCGGAAGGAGGCGGCACGCCGCCCGCCCGCTCCGCCCCCGGCCGCCGACGCCGGCTTCGCCCGCCGAATCCCATCGCCACGACGCCGCGCCGGCCGTAGGATGCCCGCCGGGATGGTTGCACCCCGCCCATGGAGTCTGGAAATGCTCACCCGCCTGCTGATGGGCGTGCTCGGCGCGCTGGCCGTCGGCAGCGTGGCCGGCTTGACTGCCGACACGGCCCTGAAGACATGGCGGCCGGAATCGGCGGAGGCAACCCGCCAACTTCTCGCCGGGTTCATCGGCACGTTCACTTTTCACGCGGGATTGCTGGGCTTGGTGGCTTGGTTCCTGCGCAAACACCGCCTTCGGTGGAGTGACGCCTTCGGGTTCGACCGGCCCGGCCTGGGGCGCGCGATCCAACTGGGCCTCGGGCTGGGGGTGGCGTTCTTCATCCTCAACCTCGGGCTGATGCAGCTCTCGAACCTCTTGTGGACCAGTCTCGGCATCGCGGTCGAGAACCAGCCGACCATCGTCGCCCTGCGGGAGGGCGGCAGTCCGGCCCAGGCGGTCCTGATCGGCGTGGCGGCGTTGCTTTTGGCGCCGGTGGTCGAGGAAATCCTGTTTCGCGGCCTGCTCTATCCCTGGCTGCAGATGGTCACCTCGACCCGCGTGGCGGTCACGGTCACCACGTTGCTTTTCGCCCTGTCGCACATGAACCTCCTGGGCTTCCTGCCCCTGGTCTGTTTCGGGCTGTTGTTGATCTGGCTTTACGACACCACCGACAATCTGCTGGCCCCGATCACCGCCCACTTCGTCTTCAATCTCATCAACTTCACGGTGGCGTTGTTGATGCCCTGAACCGCCGCCGCACCGCGGCCCGGCCGCATCCGCGGCTTGCTTCGCGGACTTCACCCGCCATGCTCGGGACGACGATGGCTCTGGACGAACGGACCTTGATCCAACGGCTGACGCGCGACGCCCCCAGCCACCCCGGCGTGGTGGTGGGGCCGGGCGACGATTGCGCCGTGCTCGAGGTCGGCTTGCCGGATCGCTGGGGGTTGCTCAAGACCGACGCCGTGGTCGAGGGCGTCCATTTCACGCCGGAGACCGACCCCGCGCGCGTCGGCCACAAGGCGCTGGCCCGGGCGCTGAGCGACATCGCCGCCATGGCCGGCGAACCTTCCAGCGCCGTGGTCACCCTGGCGGCTCCGCCGGAGACCGCGCCTGAACGCCTCGAGCGTCTTTACGCCGGCATGGCCGCCACCGCCCGCCGCTGGAGCGTCGCGCTGGTTGGCGGCGAAACCACCGCCACCACCGGCCCGTTGCTCGTGTCGGTGGCCCTGCTGGGGTTCGTCGAAAAGGACGGCTGTCTGCTCCGCCGGGGCGCCCGCCCGGGCGACGCGTTGTTCGTCACCGGCGAACTGGGCGGTTCGCTGGCGGGCCGGCATTTGGATTTCGAACCCCGGCTTGTCCAAGCGCGCTGGCTGGCCCGGCATTTCCGCCCCCGCGCGATGATCGACCTGAGCGACGGCTTGGCCACGGACCTTCGCCATTTGCTGGCCGCCGACGGGCTCGGGGCGGAGCTGTTGCGCTAAGCCATCCCGGTCAGCCGCGCCGCCAGACGCCGCGCCCGCGAACCGGGCGGAAGGCCGGCGTTGGAGGCGGCGTTGGCGGATGGCGAGGACTTCGAAC
>RFJD01000311.1 GCA_003695015.1 Verrucomicrobiota bacterium
ACGGACCGTGGGTTCCCGAGACCGGAGCGTTGACCGTCCGGGACGGTCATTACGAAACCGAACCGGTGACGCCGGGGGACGGGGCGCGCTTCTACCGGCTGCGGCAGGTCGGGCCTTGAACCGGGGCCAGCCCGGCAAGGCGGCGGGGATCCGGCCAAGCCTCGCGGGGGCGGGTCGCGGGCAAAGCAAAACGCCCCGGTCGCCCGGGGCGTGGTTGCTGGCTCGTGCGGCGCGGCCGGCGTCCGGACCTCGGGCTCAGAGCATTCCGGCCACCAAGTCGCCGACCTCGCTGGTGCTGTAGCCCATGCGGCCGGCGGCCAGGTCCTTGAGCTTCTCGCGGACGGTGGTGATGACCGCCTTCTCGATGGCATCGGCGGCGGCCGTTTCGCCGAGATGATCGAGCAGCATCTGGCCGGCGCAAATGGCCGCCAGCGGGTTGATGACATTCTGGCCGGTGTACTTGGGCGCGCTGCCGCCGATGGGCTCGAACATGCTGGTGCCCTCGGGGTTGAGGTTGCCGCCGGCCGCGATGCCCATGCCGCCCTGAATCATCGCCCCCAGGTCCGTGATGATGTCCCCGAACATGTTGTCGGTGACGATCACGTCGAACCACTCCGGGTTCTTCACGAACCACATGGTGGTGGCGTCCACGTGGGCGTAGTCGCGCTTGACGTCCGGATAATCCTTCTCGCCGATCTCATGGAAGGTCCGCTCCCAGAGATCGAAGGCGTAGGTCAGGACGTTGGTCTTGCCGCAAAGGGTGAGCTGGGCCTTCTTGCCGGCCTGCACGTCCTCCGGCTTGAGCCCGCGCCAGGGCTGGCCGCCCCGCCGTTTGCGGGCGTATTCGAAGGCAAACCGCAGGCAGCGCTCGACGCCCCGGCGGCTGTTGATGCTCTCCTGGACGGCGATCTCATGCGGCGTGCCTTTGAAGACGAACCCGCCCGCGCCGGTGTAGAGCCCTTCGTTGTTTTCGCGCACGACGACGAAGTCGATGTCCTCGGGCTTCTTGTTCTTCAGCGGGCAGAAGCGCTCGTCGTAGAGCTTGACCGGCCGGAGGTTGATGTACTGCTCCAGCTCGAAGCGCAGCCGCAGCAGGATGCCCTTTTCGAGGATGCCGGGTTTGACCTGCGGATGGCCGATGGCGCCCAGCAGGATGGCGGGAAACTTCCGCAGCTCCTCGACCGCGCTGTCCGGCAGCACCTCGCCGGTGCGCAGGTAGCGGTCGCCCCCGAAATCGTAGTGGGTGAACTCGAGTTTGAATCCGAACTTGCCCGCGGCGGCCTCGAGGACCTTGACGGCTTCGCGGGTGACTTCCGGCCCGGTGCCGTCCCCGGGAATCACGGCGACGTTGTAGGTTTTCATGCAGCAGAGACGTTTTCGGTTCCACCAGCCGCCCGGCGCGCCGGGCGGTCAAGCGGCGCATCCTAGGACAGCCGTTTGCCCGCGGCCAAGCGAATGTGGCGGGTTGCGGCGGCTGGCCTCACCGGGCGCCGGCCCTTCAATCCGGCTGATCCGGCTCGGGCCCGCCCAGAGCGGGCCACCGGACCCGGGCGAAAACGATCGTCTCGTAGGGATGGGCCGAACCGCGTTCGTAAAGGCAACCCACCGTGCCGTCCCGCAGGACCACCAGACACGAGTAGGCGGCCGGGCCCGGATCCAGCACCAACTCGGCCGGCCACGATTCGCCTTCGTCGAAACTGGCCTTCAGGGTCAGCCGCTCCCGGCGGGTGCTGGCCGGGTTGGAGAACAGCAGCACCCCGGGCCGCCCTCCGGAGGGCCGGCGGTAACGGCGGATGCTGGCCTGGCAGATGGGTTCGATCAGGTCCGGCACATGGCGCTGATCCCGCCAAGTGAGGCCGCCGTCGTCACTGACAGCCCTTTGACGCGTCCGTTGGGTGCGGTCGTAGTTGCGCATGTTCAGCAGCAGCCTCCCTCCGGCCAGTTCCACGACCTCGCACTCGTTGACCTGGTCCTTCGGGGTGGTGCCTCCCCGATGCCAAGTTTGTCCGTGGTCGTCGGAGTAGATCACGTGCGAGTAGTACCGGCGGGTGCCGGCCTCGATGTGGTCGCACGGGACAATCAGTCGCCCCCGGTGCGGGCCATGGTGGAGCTGGATGCCGGCGCCCGGGCCGGTGGCGTACCAGGTCCAGTCCGGCCGCTTGACCGCGGGGGTGATTTCCCTGGGGGGCGTCCAGGTGCGGCCCCCATCGTCCGAACGGCACACGAAGACCCGCCGGGTGTCCTTGCTGGCGCCGGCGATGATGGCCGGCTCGCGGTCCTGGCCGAGGTTCCACGTCAACAGCAGCCAGATGACGCCGGTGGAACGGTCCACGACAGGGCAGGGGTTGCCGCAGGTGTTGCCGTCGTCGTCCCACACGACCTGCAACGGTCCCCACGTCCGGCCGCCGTCGGAGCTGCGTTTGACCACCAGATCGATGTCGCCCGCGTCGCCGCGCCCGCTCTTGCGCCCCTCGGCAAAAGCCAGCAGGTCCCCGGTCGGGGTGAC
>RFJD01000312.1 GCA_003695015.1 Verrucomicrobiota bacterium
AACTTGAAGCCATCCTCGCGTTGCCAGAAGTGGATGGTGTGTTCGCCCGGGGTGGGGACGGTGATGGTGGCCCGGTTGTCGCCGGTGTCCGGGTTGGTGCTATGGATGCCCGGGACCCAGACCCAGACGTTGCGCGGGTTGTAACCGCCCATGCCGTCGATACGCTGGACGGTGGCCGGGCTGTCGCCGTCGATGCCGGCGTGGATCGAGTCGTCATTGCCGCCGGTGGCTTGCCCCCGGACCCAGAGGTAGTACATGCCCGCCTGCGGGAAGTTGACCCGGTAGATCAACTCGGGGTTCTGATCCAGGAAGCCGGGGTAGTTTGAGGTGGTGCCGCCCACCCCGTCCGGCAGGGCCTGCAGATAGCCCGGGCCGGAGTAGTCGGGCACCTGGGTCAGGAACTGCCACTCGTGGTTTCCGCGGGCGATGACCTCGTGATAGTACTCGGCTTCCACGACCAGCATGCCGTCTTCGGAGGCCTGATAGGGTGGTTTGTCCAGCGGCAACCACGGGCTGAAGAGCCGCGTGGTGAAGTCCAGGGCCACCGCCGGCGAGCCGTTGTCCATGGCGCTGAAGGCGACCTCGTGGAAGCCGGGCGAAAGCGGCTCCGGCGGGGTGTAGGTCACCACCGTGGTCGTTCCGGACTTCGAGACGGTGGGCGTGACGGGATTGCCGTCGAGGCTCAGGCCGATGGTGGCCGGATCCACCTGGGTGCTGCCATCCTCGAGCTCGATGCGCAGCGTTGGCTGGGGCGTCTTGACGCCCATGAAGCCGTCGGCCGGCAGGACCTTCGCCACATGCGCCCGGTCGGCGGCCCGTTGGAAGGCCTTGATGGGCGAGCCGGGGCCGTTGACCAAGTGGCGTTCACCGGTTTCCAGGTTCACCGTGTACCACTCGCAGCTCGCGCCGCCGGTGCCCTGCCAGTAGAGCAGGCGGAACGGATAGTAGCCGGCCTCGCTCACGAAGAAGTCGAACTCGGTGTCCCGGGCGCCGCGGCCGCCGTCGAACAGGCCGAGGGTCAGGCCGGTGGGGCTGGGTTGGCCCGGAGCCACCGAGACCTTGAAGCCGTCATCCGAGTTGACCCCCATCCGGTACACGCCGGGCTGGAGCTGCAGATAGGTCGTCACCTCCACCACGTAGTACTCGGTGCTGAAGGTGTTGCCCGGGATGCCCGGCACGAAGGTGTTGGGCTGCGGATTGCCCTCCGGCAGCACGCTGTTGAAGTGGTCCGGACCGTCGGCGGGCGTCGCGTCGATGTCGCCCAGATAGGCATCCATGTCGGCCACCCAGTTGACCGTCTGGACGCCGTCGGTGAAGACGGGGTCGAACGTGAAGGCGACGTTTTCCCAAGCGGGTCCGTCCACCGGCAGCCCGCGGGCCCACCATTGCTCGGTGGTGGCGAGGCTGTTGAGGTTGGGCGTCGGCGCCTCGGCGGTCTGGTAGGTCGAGACCTTCATGCCCGGGGTCGTGGCGGAAGCGACGGCATACTCCGGCGGGACGACCGCGTAACTGCCGACTGTGAAGGTCTTCTCGTAGGTGAACTGGGCTCCGGTCGTGTCGTTCACGGCCACGCTGACCGTGTGTTCCGAGCCCGGATCGAAGGGGCTGCCGCTCGCCGCAAAGTGGTTGTAAGTGATGTTGATGCGGTCGGCATCCCGCTGGGCGTTGGCGGAAACCACCGTGCCATCGAGCTGCACCTCCAAGGTGCCGAGGTCCAGGGTCACGCCGCCCTGTTCGACGATGTAGGTGCTGAAGCTGACGGGCGTGCCGGTGACCGGACCCATGACCGGCGCGGTCGGCGGCTCGGTGATGACCACGCCGTACATGTTCCGCCCGCTGTTGTTGGCTTGGAAGAGCGAGAAGGTGCCGGCCGGAAAGGCTTTCACATAGACGGAGAACCACTGGTCGATGTCCCCGTCGGCGCTTTCATCGATGGCGACCTCGTCCGGCCAATCCGGATTGCCCGCCCGGTTGCCGGTGCGTTTGACCGGCTGCCAGGAGCTGTCCACCCACTCCATGAACCCGGTGCCGGGGCCGATGGTGGGCGGGTCGGCGTTGTTGCCGTCATTGGTCCGGTTGTCGATGAGCAGGTAAACCAGGACATCCTTCGAGACGGTCACCTGCAGTTCGTAGGGGTCGTTGTCCCGATTGTCGTTGCCGGACATGATGTACTCCCCGTCGATCAGGTAGAACGGGATGGGGAGGTTGTTGGCGGGGTCGTCGGCGTACCGGTGGTTGCGGTCCACGTACGCCGGGGCGTTGGGGCCGAAGTAGCCGACGGTGTAGGGGGCGTCGGCCGCGGTGCCGGGGATCGGCTCGTTGGCCACGCCGTTGACGAAGGTCTGCCCGGTCCATTGGGCGACCACCGTGTCGGTGGCTTCGGCGTCGCCGCCGATTTCCACCACGTTGACGATGAGCTGGGCTTGGAGGGCGGGCAGCAGACAGGCTGCCGCCAGGACACCGGTCATTCGCGTCCAGCGCGAAGGTCTCGCAGTTTGGGTGTGCGGTTGTGTTTTCATGGTTCGATGAGGGGGGTGTTGGGGATGCACCGAAAAACCCTTGGCCGCCACGGTGTTTCCCGGGCGGAAAGGCCCGCATGCCACAGGCACGCAATGGCTGGCCAAGGACATAAGTGCTTGTGCGGCTGGTTATCAAAATCCGCAGGCCGGCGCAAGTCCTTTTCGGCCAAGCCCGTGGGCCGGCGCGCGGTCCCGGGACTGGCGGGAAAATCCCCGATTCCGGGGAGCGAAGGGAGAAGGGCAGCGACAGCCTTGGCAGTCGGCCATGGATTGGCGCGGACGAGGGCGCTTGACAAAGGGGCCGGGGGGGGGAGTGTTGCGCCGACACACGATGAAACGCCACAGGCGAAAACAGCCGCCGCGCCGGGCGTGCAGGCGCGGGGGACGGATCGGGGGCCGGGTGCTGGTGGCGGCGGCGGTGTTGGCGGGATTGGCTGCCGTCGGCGGCGAGCTTTTGCCGGCTGACTCCACCGCTGCGGAAGCGCCGTCTTCGGCGCGGGAAACGGGCGCCACCCCTTCCTTCCGGGACTTCCTGACCCGGCCGCCGTGGATCCGACGGGTGGTTTTTCGGCGGTCGGGCAACGTGCATCCGGTGACCATCCGCTACGAGCAGAACACGGAACGCACCCACATCCCGGCTTGGGTGGAGTTCGAGGGCAGTCTGCAGCCCAAGGGCTATTATCTGAAGTTTCTGCCGATGGGGCATTACATCGTTGACATTCCGAAGGACGGACCGGTGGTGCACCGCCCACCGCCGGCAGGGTGGGAATATGTGATGGGGGCCACGGCGGAGTATTGGTGGTGGGTTGGCGACCAAGTTTGGAGTCTTGCGCCGCGAGCGCCTCGTCCCGGGCATTCGCCACGGAACGGGCCGGAAATCCTGGCCCGGATGCATATGGGTTACCTCGAGGAGTTGCGGTGGCTGGGGGTGCCGGAGCTGGCGGATGCCGGATCCATCCACTGGAGCGGCCCGGACCGGTTCGAGGCGGTGTCCCGGAGCCATGGCATGATCCAAGGTGTCATTCTGCAGTGGAGCGGTTCGACGCCGGTGGCGTTGGAGTGCCGGGTGGCCGGTCCGCCGGCGCGGGTGCGTCGGGTGGAATACGGCCACGACGCCTCGCCCACGTTGCCGCCCCGGGAAATGCGCGTGACCCTGCAGCAGGATGGCCGGACGGTGACCCACACCAATTTGATCGAGGTTTGGGAGAGCGGCTTGGATCCCCGGCATTCCGAGGGATTCAAGCCGAGCGAATTCCGGCCGCCGGATGTGACCTTTGAGCGCACCTACTTCTATTCGAACGGGGTCCGTCATGCCGTGAGTCCGGAAGGACGGTTGGAACCGGTGGAGGGTTTCGAGCCGGATTTTTCCGAGTTGGAGGTCCGCAGTGGTTCCAAGGCGCTGACAGTCGTTCTCTTGACCGCGATCGCTTTCGGGGGGGTGGGAATGTTGTGGTGGCTGCGGACTTCGGCAGCCGGCCGCAAGCAAGGAAACCGCCCCCTCAAGACGGAAACTAGCGAGCAAGACCGAAGAAACCCATGAACACCGGGCGTTGCTCCTATGTGTGTCCGGATGGGAGCAGCCAGGCTTTACCTCGGAGCTGTCGTTGAGGACAGTCCCTGTCGCCAAGGTTCCAAGTCTGAGGAACCACCCGTTGCCGAGTCGGCGGGATTCGCCGGGGAGATGAATCTTGGTCCGAAAGCGCGGTCTGCCGGTACGCCGGGCGAACGGTGTGTGTCTTGGGCGGCTGGCGTGACGCTGATCGTTCTGGGTTTGTTGAAACTGGTGGCTTGGGTGATTCCGGCTGCCGACGCGGGTGGTTCCCGCCTGGACCCGCTGTTGGGTATTCCAACCAGCCAGGTGCAATGGATGGCGGGCATGATCGAGCTGGTGGTCGGTGTGTGCTGCCTGTGGGCCCGGCCGCGAATGGCGGGTGCCTTGGCATGGTTGGTGGTTTTGGCATGGCTGGCTTATCACGCAGCGGGGGCGCTTTCGGGGGTCGGCGGCTCATGCCCCTGTCTCGGGCGGGCGCGATCGCGGCGGCGCGCGGCATCCGGCGGGCGGGTTTTGGGAAGAACGCTGGAGGGGAGTCCGCTTGGGTGAGTCAGGGGGCGGCCTCCGGTTCGGGCTCCTCGGGCTCCCACGGGACGATCCATTTGTAGATGCGGTGTTCGGTGATTTCGTAGCCGAAGTCGGCCAGCTCGGGGTCTTCGACCTCGAGGTCCTCGACGTGGCCGCAGCGGTGGCGGAGGGTGACGGGCCGGCGGGTGACGGTTACTCGATGGTCCAAAGCGCCACCGACGAGCTGTCCTGAATGAAGAGGCGTTGGCCGGAGACGACCGGCATGGCGTAGGTGGCGCCCTCGGCGACCTTGTAACGGGCCAGCGGCGCGAAGCGGTCGGCCTCGGGGGACAACACGAACAGATCGGCGCCGGGTGTGAGGGCGATCAACACCTTGCCGGCGGCGACCACCGAGCCGA
>RFJD01000313.1 GCA_003695015.1 Verrucomicrobiota bacterium
CGTCCCACTGGACCATCCGGCGCAGACGAGTGGCGGAGGGCAGCTCGAAATCGTCCTCGAGCGGCACGGCATTGCGGCGGGCGCCGTGGATGTCGGCCAACACCGGATAGAGCGAGTAGCTGGGGTCGAAGTACTGGACGGTGCTGGCGGAGATGCCCTGGGCATTGAGGCGAACGGCGCTGGCCGGCTCGACGAAGGCCCGGGTGGCCAGGGCCAGGAGTTCGTCCGACCCGTTGCCGACGATGATGTTTTCCGGCCGGCAGCCGTGGTGTCGGGCGAGCTTTTCCCGTAGTTCTTCCGCCGTGGGATCGGGATAGAGGCGGAGCCGCTGGTCCACGGCGGCCTTGATCGCCCGCAGAACAGCCGGCGCGGGCGGATAGGGGTTCTCGTTGGTGTTGAGCTTGATCAGACCCTTTTCCTTGGGCTGTTCGCCGGGCACGTAGGGTTGAAGCTTCCGCACCAGCGGGCGGATGTAGCGCCCGGGGTCTGATGATGATGAAACGGTGCTCTTGGAGCTCATGAGACGGGAATGCGATGGGGGATCAGGATGCGCTCGAAGAGGGCCGCCGCCTGGCGCGTTTCTTGGGCGCCAGCCGAATGGCCGCCGAATGGCCATGGGCCTCGAGCCCTTCCCACCCGGCGAAGGTTTGGACGGCCTCCAGCGACTGCTTGAGCGCCTCCTTCGTGTACTGGACCACGCTGGTGCGGCGCTGGAATTGGTCGGCCGTCAAACCCGGAAAGCTCCGGCCGGCGCCGCCGGTGGGCAGGGTGTGGCTGGGGCCGGCCACGTAATCCCCCAGCACGGTGGGCGACCATGGGCCAAGGAACAACGCCCCGGCGGTGGTGATGCGCTCGGCCACCTTGGCCGGTTGGCGGGTGAGGACCTCGCAATGCTCGGGGGCGATCCGGTTGGCCAGCTCGATGGCTTCGGCCAGCGAGCGGACTTGGATGAGCCAGCCGTTGGCTTCGAGGGCCTTTTGGATGAATTCGCGCCGGGCCCGCGCGGGCAACTGGCGTTCGATTTCCTTCTGAACCGCCTTGAGGAGGCGGCCGGAAGGGGTCGCCAGCCAGACCCGTTCGTGGCCCGAGCCGTGTTCGGCTTGGGCCAACATGTCGGCGGCGATGAAGGCGGGGTTGGCGGAGTCGTCGGCTAGGACGAGCAACTCGCTGGGGCCGGGAAGCAGGTCGATGGCCACGTGCCCCACCAGGAGGCGTTTGGCGGCGACCACGTAGGCGTTGCCCGGACCGAAGATTTTCTGGACCGGCCGGATGCTCTCCGTGCCCAGGGCCATGGCGGCCACGGCTTGGGCGCCGCCGACCCGGTAGATCTCCGTCGCTCCCGCCAGCCGGCAGGCCAGCAGCAGGGCCTCGTTGACCTGCCCTTCGGCGTTGCAGGGCGTGCAGACCACGATTTCCGGGCAGCCGGCCACCCGACCCAGCACGATGGTCATCAAGGCCGTCGAAACCAGCGGCGCGGTTCCCCCGGGCACGTAAATGCCCACCCGCTGGAAGGGGTCGTACTTCTCGCCGACGATGGCGCCTTGGGCGTTGCGTCCGGTCCAGCCCTTGCGCAGGGAGCGCTTGCTGAAACGCTCGATGTTGCGGATGGCGAACCGAAGGGCTTCGCGCAGGCGGGGCTCGGCCTTGAGCGAAGCGGCCAGCAGCTCCGCCTTGCTCACGGCGAGCTGGTCGGGCCGCAAATGGGCGCCGTCGAAGCGGGCCGTCAGCTCCAACAGGGCCTGGTCGCCTCCCTGGCGGACTTGGTCGATGATCGCCTTGGTGCGTTCCTCGATGACCGGATCGAACAGGCTGGAGGCCTGGACGACTTCGACGAGCCGGGTTTGATAGTCGGCGTCCTTATGCCGGATAATCTTCATTTTGAGCCGCGATTCTGGCGAAGGTTCCCACCGAAGTCAAAGCCCCTCCGCAGGTTCGCGGGCTTGACCGCACCACGCACCTGCCGACAAGCTTGGGCCGTCGCGAGGACGGCGGTCGTCCGGGGCGATGCGTGCCATGTCCGACTGGCCCAAAAGCTTCAAGGAAGCCTATTGCGAGCGATTCCGGTGTCCGCCGGAAAAGTTCGTGTTGAGCGTGTTTCGGCGGACGCTTTACCGGCGGGCGCGTCCCCTTGCCTGGTTGCTGGTTTTGTTCAAACGGGATTTCTTCCGGCTGGACATCGATCTGATCAACGAGGTGGGCGAGGCACGGAGTTGGAGCGACTTCAACGCCGTCATCAGCAATCACGTTCAGAGCAGCCAGCTCCGCAGCGGCTTTCTTCGCAACGGCCTGAAGCTGCGGGTTTCCTGCTCCCGGGTGAAACGGCTGGCGGAGCGGCTTTTCGGCCGGCGCTGAACCTCCGGGCGTCTTGGTCCGGTGGGGAATGGCCCCCAACCCGGCGCCCCCGCCGGGCCGCGGAATTGGGCGTTTTTCCCCAGCCGGTGCCCTTGCGCCAATGCTCCGGCACGCGGTTTCGTTCGGCCCTAGGTCGCAAGTCCTTGATGTCCAATGGGAAACGATTTGGACCGCAGATTGGCACAGTCCTTGCACCCACCAAGGCCGGTAGTTGGTCAACGAAAACCACAACACCGGAGAGAACGAGAGCCATGAAGAAAACACTGATTGCCACCTTGGTTGCCGCCACCGCCCTTTGGGTCAGCGGCGCAAACGCTTGGGCGCAAAATGCCGGCCGCGGCCAGCATCACGGCGGCGACGTCCAGATGCCCGCCGATCCGCCCGCCCCACCCGATCAACCGGACCAACCGGACCAACCGGATCGGCCGGATCGGCCGGACCGGCCTCAGCGACCTGACCGCCCCGAGCGGCCCGAGCGGCCGCTGCCTCATGTGCCGGATGCGGTCAAGGAAATGATCCGGCAGGCCATCCAAGCCCACCGGGAGTTCATCGAGCAGCAACGGGAGCTGTGGAAGCAGATGCGGGACGCGGACGAGGCCACCCGCGAGCAATTGCGGGAGCAGCTCCGGGAGAACCGCGAGAAGTTCATGGAGGAGCAGAAGGCCCGTCGCGAAGAGTTGCATGCCCGGCTGCAGGAACTCCGTGAGGAGTTCAAGAACCGTCGCGACGCGCTGCTGGAGAAAATCCGCGAAAAAGTGCGGGAGCGTCACGGCAAAGAACGAGACTGACCGCCGCCTTGCCCCGTGCAACGGAGGGTGGTGTTGAGGGACACGGCCAGGCTGCTTGAGGGCAGCCTGGCCCGCTTTTTCTTCTCACTTGGTCTGCGGGCACTGGCGGTGCTGTGGCTCGCCGGCTGCGGCTGGGGTTGGCCGGACATGACCGGCCGGGCGGCGGAGTCGGGCGGAGCTGAGCCCCTTCTGCCGCCACTCGAGGGACTGGCTTCGACCAACAACGTCGCGGACCTCTCCGAGGAAGAGCTGGAGGCCATGGCCGCCTTGCTGGGTGAGGAATGGCCCGGGGAAAACGCGCCCTCGCCATGGAACGCCAGCATCGAGCTTCGCGGCGGACCCGGCTACAAGGACAACGTCCTGTTGAGTCCGCACGCCCCGGAGGGGAGCGCCTTCTGGCAGACGGCCTTGGATCTGTTTGTTTTCCGGCTGCCGGGGGCCGGGGATGGTCGGGAGGCGACGTTCTTCCTTTCAGCCGAGGACGTGCGTTACTTCTCGGCCACCGAAACGGACCAAGAGCAGTTGATCTTCGGTCGGGCCGGGCTCGCGACCTCGGCTGGCCGCGGGAAAGCTTCGCTGGGGCTGGACTACGTGTACATGGACCAAGTGTTCGACGCCTCGGCGACCGAACTGGAGCTGAGGGCGGTGCGGGCGCGGGGTCATACGCTGACATGGACGCCCGGCTGGGAGTGGGAAGCCGGCCGTTCATGGTCGGTGGAACTCGAGTTGCCGGCCGGGCGGCAGTGGTACCTGGGCGAGCTGGACAGTTATTGGGAGGCGGGACCGCGTTTGACGCTGGCGCGGCACTGGTCCCGGGGCGAGGCGGGTCTCGAATACACGCCCCAATGGCGC
>RFJD01000314.1 GCA_003695015.1 Verrucomicrobiota bacterium
ATCGCCCGAAATGTCTGTTGGATCACGGCAACCGTGATGCTCGCGTCGGTTGGGATGACCCGGGGAGACGTGACGCCGCCTCCCGGGTTCAAGGCCCTGTTCAACGGCAGGGACCTGTCCGGCTGGTGGGGCGCGGGCACCGAGGATCCGCGCAAGTGGATGGCCCTGCCGCCCGAGGAACTGGCCCGCAAGAAGGCGGCCAGCCTCGAGGACATCCGCCAGCACTGGCGCGTCGAGAACGGCGAGCTGGTCAACGACGGCCACGGTCTCTACCTCACCACCGAGGAAAACTTCGGCGACTTCGAGCTGGTGCTCGAGTACAAGACCGTCCCCAAGGCTGACAGTGGCATCTACCTCAAAGGCTGCCCCCAGGTGCAGATCTGGGACTACACCAAGGAGGGCGGCAAATGGAACCTGGGCGCCGACAAGGGTTCCGGCGGTCTCTGGAACAACAGCCCCGGCGCGCCCGGCAAGGATCCGCTGGTGTTGGCCGACAAACCGTTTGGCCAGTGGAACAAGGTCCGGGTGATCCAACTGGGCAGCCGCACCTGGGTCTGGCTCAACGACAAGTTGGTGGTGGACGGCGCCATCATGGAGAACTACTTCAATCGCAAGCTGCCCCTGCCGCCCAAGGGCCCCATCCAGCTCCAAACCCACGGCGGCGAAATCCGCTGGCGCAACATCTTCATCCGCGAGATCGGCCCCGACGAAGCCAACCGCCTGCTGCGCGGCCAGGATCCCGAGGGCTTCAAGGTCATCTTCAACGGGCGCGACTTCACCGGCTGGACCGGCGCGGTGGACGGCTACGAAATCAAGCCCGGCGGCATCATGGCCTGCCGGCCCCATTCCGGCGGGGTCATCTACACGCAGGAGGAGTACGGCGATTTCATCGTGCGGCTGGAGTTCAAGCTGCCGCCCTACGGTAACAACGGCCTGGCCATCCGTTACCCCGGCCATGGCGATCCGGCCTACTCCGGCATGTGCGAGCTCCAGGTCTTGGACAACTCCCATCCCGAGTACGCCCACTTGGATCCGCGGCAGTACCACGGTTCGGCCTACGGCATGGTGCCCGCCCATCGCGGCTACCTGCGGCCGGTGGGCCAGTGGAACTACCAGGAAGTCACCGTCAAAGGATCCACCATCCGGGTCGAACTCAACGGCACGATCATCCTGGACTGCGACCTGAGCCAGGTGACCGAGTTCATGGGCAACCGGGCTCATCCGGGCAAGGATCTCAAGAAGGGCCACTTCGGCTTCGCCGGCCACAACAGCCCGGTCGAGTTTCGCAACATCTCGATCCGGCGCCTGGACTGAGCGGCCAGCCGGACATGCCTTGCGCCTCGCGCCGTCCGGGGGATCGCCCCGGCGGCGCGGTCTTGTTTGGCGATCCTTCCGTGCGCCGGGGTCACGGCCCGGGCGGGCAGTCTCGCCAATGACCGCGATTCCCCGGCTTTGCCGGTTTCCGGGCATTGACGCGGGGCTGGATCGGACGTCAGGATGAAGGCACGCGGTGCAGCCTGTCTTGTCCGGGTTCTCCGGCAGGGGCATGGACTTTGCGGGGTCCAACCCGCCCGGGTCGCCGGGGTCGGGAGACGTCGCCGGGGCAAGCGGGAGGCAGCTTCCGTGAATGGTTCGTCTGGTGGTGGCTCATGAATTGCATCGTTTTGGTCAAGCAGGTCCCGGACCTGTCGGACTTGCGTCCGGATGCCTGGGACACGGAGAAGGGCACGCTGCGTCGGGGTGTGTTGGACAGCATCCTCAACCCTCTGGATGTCCACGCCCTGAATCTGGCCAACCGCATTCGCCGCGATGGCGGACGAATCATCGCGCTGACGATGGGGCCGCCCCAGGCGGAGGAGATGTTGCGCGAATGCCTGACCCGCTGCGCCGATGAGGCGGTGCTGTTGACCGACCGCGCCTTTGCCGGCGCCGACACGTGCGCCACCGCCTACGCCCTCGCGCATGCCATCCGGAGAGTGGTCGAGCAGTTCCAGCTCGGGCGGGACTACGTGGTGGTCACCGGGATGCAATCGACCGACGGCGACACCGCGCAGGTGCCGGGCCAGGTGGCGGAGGACCTCGGCCTCGAGCAGATCGCCTACAGCGAGAAAGCCGAATGGGAGGACGGCCGGCTGCGGGTCCACCGGATCGGCCCGCGGGGCAAGGAGGTCCTTTCGCCCAAGCAATTCCCGGTGTTGATCACGGCCGCCGGGAGCGACGTGCCGGTGCACCGCTCCTTCCACCGGGCCCGGGCGGCGTTGAAGAAGCCGATCCTGCGGTGGTCGGCGGCGGACTTGGGGTTGCCGAAGGAGAAGCTCGGGTTGGCGGGATCGCGCACCCAGGTGGTCCGCATCTTCTCCCCCAGCACGACGCGCGAGACCGAATGCCGGTTCTTCAGCGATCCGGCGGAACTGTTGGAGGCGATCCGGCGCGCCTGGGAGGAGGGGCCCAAGACGAAGTCCGGGGAAGCCGGGGAAACGTACGACCTGGCCGGACGCGAGCCGGCGTATCAGGGCGAGGTGTGGGTGTTCGCCGAGCAGGAGGAAGGGGTGTTGCACCCGGTGTCGCTCGAGTTGCTGGGCACGGCGCGGCGCTTGGCGGCGCCGTTGGGTGTGCCGGTGGGGGCGGTGTTGCCGGGGCATGGCGTGGCCGGGCTGGCCGAGGAGCTGATCGCCCACGGGGCCGACCGGGTGTACGTGCTGGAGCATCCGTTGCTGGAGGATTTCCGGCCGATTCCCTACACGCGGGCGCTGGTGGGAGTGATCCGGGAGCGGCCGCCGCAGATCGTGTTGTTCGGCGCAACCCCGCTGGGCCGGGAACTGGCGCCGCGGGTGGCGTACGCGAGCGAGTCGGGGTTGACCGCCGATTGCACGCAGTTGGAGATCGGGGACTTCACCCGCGACAAGCGGACCCATGTGGGCGTGCTGAAGCAGACGCGGCCGGCGCTGGGCGGGAACATCATGGCCACGATCGTCACCCGCAATTCGCAGACCCAAATGGCCACCGTCCGGCCCGGGGTGATGAAGGCGTTGCCGGCGGATCCAGGCCGGCAGGGTGAGGTCGTCGAACTGACGCCGGAGCTGACGCCGGAATTGATCCAGGTCGAGCTGCTCAGCCGGCAACCGCTGGCCGGCGGGGCGCAGTTGACCGAGGCGGACATCATCGTTTCCGGCGGGCACGGATTGGGCAGCCGGGAAAGCTTCGAGCGTTACATTCCGCCGCTGGCGCGGGCGTTGGGCGAATTCTTGCAGGCCGCGTACGAGGTGGGGGCCTCGCGGGCGGCGGTCGAGGACGGCTTCATCGGCCGGGACCACCAAGTCGGCCAAACCGGCCAGACCGTCCAGCCGCGGCTCTACGTGGCGGTGGCCATCTCCGGCGCCATCCAG
>RFJD01000315.1 GCA_003695015.1 Verrucomicrobiota bacterium
ATCGAAGTCCGGCAGCGGATCGGGGCAGCCCAATTCCAGCCAAGCGCCGACGCGGACATCGTTGAGCGCCTGCAGGAGGCGGTCCGTCTGATCGGGATCCAGCTCCAGCTTCAACAGCGAGGGCGGTTTCGCCGGGCGCAACCGTTCCAACAACGGCCGCAGCCCCCGGCGGACCTCCTCGCGATGCGACTCCCACGACTCGCGGCGCAGGGCTTCCCGCTCCTCCCATTCGGCCCCCTGGCCCGAGGCCGTCGCTGACGAGTAATCGAGGGGCACGCTGGGGAAATGCCGGAGGACGGCCGCCAGCAGCAGCCGTTCCATGGTGGGCAGGCGGAGTTGGACCCTTCCGTCCGGCAACAGGCGCGCGCTCAGGCGTTGGGCCATGGTCAATCCTCCGCCCGTTCCAAGGTGGCCTGCAGCCGGTAGTGTTGGAGCTGGTGAACGTAAAACTCGGCCCGTTCGAGCGTTTCGCGCACCAGGACACTCTTGCCCTTCTCGTGGACCTCGAGCATGTGCCGCTCGGCTTTCTGCCGGGGCCAGCCGAACACCTTCTGGAACACCAGCGTCACGTAACTCATCAGGTTGACCGGGTCGTTCCAGCAAACCACCAGATAGCCGGGATCCAGTTCCTCCCGGGACTTGGTCTCGGCGTCCTTGTCCACCTCCGGCAAGGCCACCTCTGTCGCACTCTGCCCCATGGCAGGTACTGTAGCGACGGCCGCGGAAAGGGGCAACCGGACCGGGCCGCCCGGTTGCCGCGGCGACCGGACCGTGCTTTCTTCGAGCCGTGGCACGAAAACTGCCGTCACCATGACCATGGCCGCTCGCCAACCACGGGCCTTCACCTTGATCGAGCTGCTGGTGGTGATCGCCATCATCGGCATCCTCGCCGCCATGCTGCTCCCGGCCCTCTCCGGCGCCAAGGAACGGGCCAAACGGGCCCGCTGCCAGAGCAATGTCCGGCAGTTCATCATGGCCGCCCTGCTCTATGCCGGCGACCACGAGGACCGCCTGCCCCGGGGCGGCACCGACAACCGCAGCCAAGACGACACCCACACCCCCATCCTCTCGACCGCCACCAAGGAAACCCTGCTGCGCTACACCGACGGGTTCAACGTGCTGGACTGCCCGAACCTGGCCAATTCCTTCGCCAAGGAGGAAGGCTGGCGGGTCCATCCGGACTACGGCGTGGCCATCGGCTACCACTACCTCGGCGGGCACTCGAACACGCCCTGGCCGTTGGTGGGCCCGGCCCAAGCCACTTGGAAGTCGCCGCAAAAAAGCGCCGAGGATCCCCGGCTGCCGCTCGTGGCCGACCTGAACGTCTTCTGCCACAGCTACCAGCGCATCCTCGCCCCCCACGGCCCGCATGGCCACATCATCCGGGCCGACGATTACTTCGAAAACAACGACCAGGCATGGGAGGAAACGCCGGTCGAAATCGGCGGGCAGGGCGGCAACGTCGGGCTTTTGGACGGCTCGGTCGCCTGGAAGGACATCCGCCGGATGACCATTTACCGAGCCTCCCAGCAATGGGGTGAAAGCGGGGCGTTCGGGCTGTGGTGACAACCCGGCGGCCGCGCCGGTCGCCCCCCCAATCAGACCTCGCCGGCCTCCTCGAGCCGCGCCAGTTCCTCCTCTTCTTCGTCGATTTCCTCACCCGAAGCGCCGGTGCGGCGTTGGCGCTGCTTTTTCCGGAGGCTGGTGCAGGACATCACGCCGGCCAGCACCAGGAACAAGGTCCGCACTGCCGGCGAAAACAACGGCCAGTCGAGGAAGGCCACCAGCAGGATCCCGCCGGCCGCGGCCCACATCAGCACGACGAAACCCGGCGGCATCCGCACCCCGCCGCGCAAGGCGGGCCGGGCCAGCACCAGACAGAGCGCCAACCCCAAGGCCGTCGCCCCGGGCGCGCCGAAGGTCAGCAGAAACTCCAGATAGTCGTTGTGCACGTGCAGCTCGGTGAGCCCCTTGAGCCGGGCCGGGCTGATCGCGTACAGGCTGGGGTAGGTGCCGGGCCCGGCGCCCCAGACCATCGAGACGCCGAAATGCCGCATCGTCTCCAAGGCGCTGGCCCACACTTGGTCGCGACCGAACAACGTCCCCTCCTTCATCCACAGCAACGGCCGCAGCCCGAGCGCGGTGTAGTTGAAATCGATGACCGGCGCGGGCGCCTCGACCTCCCCGCCGCCCCTGCCCCAACGCGCCGCCACGCCCGCGGGCGGCACCGCTTGATCCCAGAAGAGCACCCGCGTGATGCCCTCGCGCCCGCCCGGCCGGCCGGTGTAACCGCCCACCACCAGGTAGTCGCCGGCGATCCGCCCGGGCCAGGAAGCCCGCTCGGTGCCCACCGGTTCGAGATAGGCCAGCAGCTCCCCGTTGGCAAAGAGCCGCAGTCCCTCGTGCCCCACCAGCACCAGGTCCACCCGTTCGCCCCGGTGCTTTTCCAGGAACTCCGGAATCTCGGCCCGGCCGCACAGGCGGCGTTGCTCGTTCCAAACCATGAGGCTGAGCTGGCCGGAATTGCCCACGCCCAGCCAGACCGAGCGCGGCTGGCCAGGCGCTCCATGGCGTGCCGCGAACAGCCCAATCAGGAGCCCGCGCGGTCGTGGCGTTTCCCCGAGGTCCAACGAGCCGGCCAGGGTGAACTCGGTCAACCCCTCGTCCCGCCCGATGGCCAGCGCGTTGAACTCAGCTTGAAATCGCCATTCGATCCAAGGCCACAGGACAAACAACACCCCGGCAAACAGCACGGCCAACAATCCGAGGCCGGCGGCGGTCCACTGCGGGTTCCGGGGCAGC
>RFJD01000055.1 GCA_003695015.1 Verrucomicrobiota bacterium
CCGACGATCCCGAGGCCCGGGCGGGAACGCTCGGCGAGACCGCCCGGGAAGTGCTCGGCGAGGTGGGCAACATCCTGCTCAACGCCTGCCTTGGCCGGTTGGGCAACCTGCTGCGCGTGCCGGTCTCGTTTTCCGTGCCGGAAACCAGCGTCGAGACGGTCGGCCACCTTGTCGAAGGATTGCGGGTCCACCAGCACCCCGTTGAATTGGCCTTGGTGATCGCCACCCGATTCCGGCTCCGGCAGGAGACCGTCACCGGGCGGCTGGTCTTCGTGCTGGGCGTGGATTCGATCGCCGAGCTGGTCAAGGCGATCGAGCTGATGGAACACGATCTGCAAGAGCAACTGGCGCGCGAACGGGAGCGGACGGAATGAGCGGACACCACCAGGAGTTCCAGCGAGGCCCCTTGGGGACGATCGCCGAGGCCGCCGAGAGCCCGGTGCGAATCCTGTTGGCCGCTTCGCCGGAACGGAACGGGGAAGCATGGGAAGCCCGGTTGACGCGACTGGGGTTTCCGGAGGTGTTGGTGGCCACCAGCGGGCAGGAGACCTTGAACCGGGCGCAGGCTTTCGAGCCGGAGCTGGCGGTCGTGGACCTGCGGTTGCCTGGGCGTCCGGACGGCCTGGCCACGGCGGCGGAGCTGCTGCGGCGGCATGCCGCCCCGGTGGTGTTTCTGGGGGACGGAGTGGACGAGATCACGCTGGATCACGCGCGTGCCTTGGAACCGTATGGCTGGGTTTTCCGGCCGGAAAACGACCACGAGTTGAAGCTGGGCTTGGAGACCGCCCTGGCCCGGCTGGCTGCCGAGCGGCGGCTGGGATTGCTCGAACGCCAGTGGGCCGTGACGCTCCAGAGCATCGGCGACGGGGTCATCGCCGCGGACCTGGAGGGGCGGGTGACTTTCATGAACGCCATGGCGGAGCACATGACCGGCTTCGGCGAGGCGGACGCGTTGGGACGTCCGTTGACCGAGGTGTTCCGCATCATCAACGAGTTCACCCGCGAACCGGCCGAGAACCCGGCGCTCAAGGCCCTTCGGGAGGGCCGCATCGTGGGCCTTGCCAACCACACCGTGCTCATCCACCGCGAGGGTTTCGAGATCTACATCGACGACTGCGCCGCGCCGATCCGGGACGAGACTCGCAAGCCGGTGGGGGTGGTGCTGGTGTTTCATGACGTGACCGAGCGCCGGCGGCGGGAGCGGGAATTGCGGTGGCTGAACCGGCTGCACGCCACCCTGGGGCAGATCAACCAGTTGGTGGTGCGCGTGCAGGAGCCGGAGTCGTTGCTCCACGAAGCCTGCGAAGCCTGCGTCAAGCACGGCCAGTTTCCGTTGGCATGGGTGGCTTGGTTGGATCCCGCCGACCGGACCCTCAAACCGCGGGCCAGGGCGGGGAAAGCCGCCGACGTCGTGAACACGCTGGCGGTGCGGCTGCCGGAACAAGGCATCGGCAGCGCGGGCGATCCGCTGGTGGCCGCCTTCGTCTCCGGCAAGCCGTTCGTGGCTTCCGAGTTCCCGGAAAACCCGTGGCTGGATGCCTCGCTGCGCGTGGGGTTCCGGACCGTCGGCGCGTTTCCGCTGCGATTCGGGGGCGAGGTGGCCGGGCTGTTGGTGGTGCATGCGCGGGAATTCGAGTTCTTCCGGATGAAAGAAATCCGGCTGCTGAGCGAGGCGGCCGAGGACCTTTCGTTCGCGCTGGACCACATCGTGATGGAAAAGCGCCGGCGGGAGGTGGAGGAAGCACTCAAGTCCAGCGAGGCGCGGTTCCGGCAAATCTACGAGCAGTTGCCGGTGCCGTATCATTCACTGGATGCCGAGGGCAGGCTGCTGGATGTCAACCCGGCCTGGCTGGAACTGTTCGGCTATGGGCGCGAGGAGGTGGTGGGCCGGTCGGTGGCCGATTTCATGGCGCCGTCGAGCGCCGAACGGTTCGGCAAGCTGTTCCCCGAGTTCCGCCGGACGGGCGTGGCCAAGGGCTGGGAGGTCGAGTTCCGGCGGAAGGACGGGGGCACGGTGCCGGTGTTGGTCCGGGGCGTGTTCGTCCACGATCGCGATGGCCAGCCGACGCACACCCATTGTGTGCTGCACGACCTGACCGATCTGCGCCTGCTGGAACGCCAGCAGAAGGAGACCGAAATGATCCTCCGGCAGCAGCAGAAGCTGGAGGCCATCGGCACCCTGGCCAGCGGCGTGGCCCACGAGATCAACAATCCCATCACCGGCGTGATGAACTACGCCGAGATCATCAACGACCAGCTTCCCGAGGACAGCCCGCTGCGGGAGTTCGTTTACGAGATCATCCGCGAGACACAGCGGGTGGCCACCATCGTCCGCAACCTGCTGAGTTTTGCCCGGCGGGACCAGAGCAGCTTCGAGCCCACCAACATTCGCGATGTGGTCGAGGGCACCCTTTCCCTGATCCGGACCATCATCAAGAAGGACCGCATCAAGCTCGAAGTGGACGTTGCGGACGACCTGCCGTTGGTCCGATGCCGGGGCCAGCAGATTCAGCAGGTGCTGATGAACCTGATGACCAACGCCCGCGACGCCCTCAACGAAAAGTATCCCGAATACCACGACGACAAGATCATGCGCGTGGCGGTGCGGCGGATCGAGCGGGAGGGTCGGCCGTGGGTGCGGATCACGGTCGAGGATCATGGACCGGGCATTCCCCCGGACAAGCAGGAGCGCATTTTCGAGCCGTTCTACACGACCAAGGGTCGGACCAAGGGCACGGGGATCGGGCTTTCCCTGAGCATGGGCATCATCAACGAGCACAAGGGGTTGATGTACCTCGAATCCGAGCCCGGCCAATGGACCCGCTTCCACATCGAGCTGGAGGCGCTCGGGGAGGAAGTGCCGCCGGAGCAGATCAACACCGACCCGGACGTCTGAGGCCGCGGGGCCTTCGAGCGGCAGAGTTCTTTCGGCTGGCCGGGTGCGTGGCCCCCGGGCTTCAGCGGGTGGTTTCTTCCGCCGGTCTTTCCAGCAAGCGGCCGGTGTGCCGGTCCCAGCGCACGGTGCGCTCCGCGATCCGGTGATCGAAGTGACAGCTCGTGCAGGTCAGTTGTCCGGCCGGCCGGTCCTGCAATCCCCGTTCCTGGAGCAGAGCCACCACCTTTCGGGCCGGAACGTCGTGTTTCTTGTGGCACTTCCGGCAAAGGGGATCGACCGCCTCCGGCGCGAACATGCGTTCCGGGGGGGTGCGGTGGCCTTCGTCATTGCGATGGGCGACCGATTCGCCGTGGCATTTGACGCAGCCAACCTTCTTGGCGGCGTGGACGGTCACCAAGCGTTCCTCGCGGAAGTTGCCATGACAGACGAAACACGGTTCGTTGGCCGGGAGGGCCGGCGCGGCGGCTTCATCGGCTTCCGGCAGCTTCTCATCCAGATAGCCTTCGAGCGAAAGAGGCGGCGCCCCGGCCAGGAGGACCGCCGTGCCGGCGGCCAGGCCGATGACGGTGAGGGGGAACAGGGCGGACCAGTGGAGTCGGCTCATGGTCAACAGGTGATTGACGGTTGAAGAACGCCCGCCCCGGCTCCATGGGGGGGAATCCGGGACGGGCGTTGCCTGCGGTGGGGTGTGGTGCAAGGCCGCTTCAGACGATGTTCCAGTCATTCAGCCACCGGTAGTGCGGCGGCAGGTTGGCGAAGGCCTCGTCGGTGGCCTTCTGAAGGGCCGCCTGTTCCTTTACGTCGAGGGCGCGACGTTGCAGCACCGCCAGAGCGGCGTTGTCCACCTGCTCGGGCGTGATCATGCCCGGGATGGGCGCGGTGATGACGGGGTTGGTCAGAATGGCCCGAAGCGTCAGCCGGGCGATCTTGTTGTCCTCCTGCTCGTGGGGATTGCCCGGCGAGCTGTCGCCCTTGAACATCGAGCCGCTGGCGAAGGGTTTGATGCCGAACCAGGCGATGTCGTACTTCTGGAAGGTGTACCAGAGACTGTTCTTCCATGAGTTGTCGGGCATGGCGACCACCCGGGCGGCGCGGCCTTCCTCGGCGACCTCGATCTTGGCCCCTTGCAGCCGGCTCTTGGCGGTGTAGGGGGTGCAGACCGCATCGATGTGATCGGAGGCCAGCTCGATCCATCGCTTGATGTGCGGCCGGTCGTGGGACGAAAAGCCGGTGAACCGCGCCCGGCCGGTCTTCTTGGCCCAGTCGAGGGCGGCGATCATCTCCCACATCTGATCGTCGGTGTGCTGGCTGCTATGCTCGAAGAGGGTGATGCGCCAGAGGTCCACGTAATCCAAGCCGGTGGCCTTGAAGCCGTGATCGAGCGCCTCCTTGAGCTTCCGGGTGATCCAGCCCGGCGGCTTGGGCTTGCCTTCCTTGGCCGCCTTCGCCATCTCGCGGGAGAGACTGCGCATTTCCTCCTGATACCAGGAGAAGCCGAGATACATCTTGTCCCGCCGGCCCTTCAGGGCCTTGGCGTACATGATGACCTCCTGCTTGGTGCAGGCGTCGATGTAGTTGATGCCCCGTTCGATGCAACGGGTGACGACATCGTAGCGGTTTTTCTCGAAGTCCTTGTCGTCGAGCTTGGCGCTCAGCCAACTGCCGCCGGGGAACAGGCCGGGGACGACCTTGTTGACCCGCTTCCAGTGGCCGCCCAGGCAGACCGCCGAAACCATCAGGCCGGTCTTGCCGGCCCGGCGGTATTCCATCTGCTCGTTGTAGTTGAGGATGTGGGAGGTTTTCTCCCCGGTGGGGTTGCCGGCATAGACGGTGGGAATGGCCGGAAAGACCACCATGCCCGCCGCGGCAGTGGCGCTCGTGCGGAGGAAATCGCGCCGGGACCAACGAGTTTCTTTCATAAGCACGGATTCAGTTGCGGTTGGAAACGACGGACAAAGTCTGTGCGGCCGGCCAAGAGGGGGTCAAGGCGGGTATGGGGCGAACAGCGGTGAAAAATCGCAACATTTCTGGGCGTTCCGTGGACAATTCAGGGTTGGATCGCCTCCCGCCTTCCCCGTCGCCCTTCCGCCCGCGCCGGCCCCCGCCGGAATCCCGCCGCCTTTGAGAATGGCTTCCACCGCCGCCGGCGCGGTAGGCTGGCGTCATGTCTTCCATGCAGCACGGCAAAGGAATAACCCGACGTCGTTTCGGGCGCGGGTTGCTGGCTGGGGCCGCTTGGACGGCCTGCGGCGGCGCCGGCTGGCCGGTGCGGGCGCAGATGCCGGAGCCCGGGCAGCGGCCGGTTCGGGATGGCTCGCTTCGGGTGCTCAATCCCCGGGGTCGTGTGCCGGTGGGGATCATCATCGACGACTCGACCTGTTTGGTGAACCTGAACCGCTTCGCCATGCCGCAGTTCGACGCGGCCTGGGGCGGGCGCAACCCGGCCTATCACAAGCCGTGGCGCGAGTGGCCGGCGGAGATTCCGGACGCTTTCGTGCGGCGGTTCGCCGAGTGGTCGGCCGCGCGGGGTGTGCGGGGCAAGTACAGCGTGGTGCCGTTTCCGGCGTGTGTGGGGCGGCTGGATCGCGGGCTGCCGGGCTGGAGTCGCGGCGAACTGGAGGCGAGCTTGCGGCTGGTGCGGGAGGAGCTGGCGCCGCGTTGGGACATCCATCCGGAGATGGTGACCCACACCCGGGTGATCGACCTGCG
>RFJD01000316.1 GCA_003695015.1 Verrucomicrobiota bacterium
CCAGCAACGACGGGCGGACCAAGAGATGCAGCGGGAGTGTCTTCATGTCGAGGTGGGGGGTTGAGTTGTTGAGTTCTGTTTTGAGTTCTGTCTCTGTTTGCTTCGGTGGGTGCCTCCGGGCGACCGGCCCGGAAAGGTCAGGGTTTGAACAGGCGATAAAAGGTCGCTGCTGAAGTGGCCGGGACGACGACCGGGTTGGTCCAGCCGGTTGGGGAGTCGGCCCAACGGCCGGAGGTCAGATTCAGGCGTTTCTGGAGCCGCCAGTTCGTGCCGGCGGCGGGCGGCCAGGAAATCGTGACCAAGCCGGGACCGGCGGGGTTGATGGTGATGGTCGGCGGGGGCGGGCTGGGATCCACGGCGGTCAGGCTCCCGAGCGCGAAGTCCACGGAGAGCTTGAATTGGCAGGTGTCGTGGCCGTGCAGTTCGGGCGTCACGCTGGTGAAGGTCTGACCGTAGAACCCCGTGGCCGGATACATCACCGGATCCGGCAACGCATCCTCGCCGTTCAGCAGGGGCATGACCTCCAGCATCGCGCCGGCACCGCCGGTGTTGCCGAGAAGGCGAAAGGTGAAACGCCGAATGTCAAAGGGCTGACCGTCCCCGCGGGTGAGGATGAGGCGCGCACCCACGCCCGCCTCGGGACCGGTGGTGATGGTCTGCGCCTCCAAGCCGTCCGGCCATTGGATGCGGAAGGGACGCCCGATCGGATTGCTCAGCCCGTGGCCGCCGGTGAAGAGCTTGTCACGCCCGAGAGTGAACAGGTAGCCGCCGGTTTCAATCGTGTCCGAGCCGAGGTTGGTCGCCACCAGGTTCGTTGTTTGGGTGGAACGGAAGAAGTGGTTGGTGACGGCGCGGGCCGACGGAAGAAACGCCAGCCACAGCCCGGCAGCCCAACCAGCCCGACACGGGCGGCGCAAACGGACAGGAAGAATCCGGTGGCATTTCATCGTCCGATCAAGAAGGTCAGGCTTGAGCGGCCGGGAGGTGGACCCGCAGGGAAGGCCGCAGCGGCGTGCCGGGGGAATCGGAGCGGGGGGCGCAGCGTTGCCAGGTTGCCGTCGCGGGGGAGGTTCGGCAGCGCGGTCGGGCCGGAAGCGCTGGTTCGGTTTGCCGGTTGCGGATTGCGAAGTTTTCATGGGCCCCTCCCTCCCGTGCGACCGGGAGGTGTTGCCCGAGAGCCTTCCCTCACCCCCACCGCCTTCTCCCCCTGATCTCGGTTTGCTTCTGACGGAGTTGTTGTTCGAGCTGTCGATGGCAGCCCTGATTGGCGACGACGGCCATCCCCTTGGCATCCACAGCGGTGGTGATAAAGCGGATCAAATTTCCCACTCCGATCACGTGATGTCAAGCGGAATATTAAGATCCATACAATCGGGGCGGTCCGGTCCCGACTGTCCCAATCGCGCGGGACCAAAGGGTGTGCAGAAGGTGGTATAACTGCGCAGTACAAGCAGCGGTCGGTGGGTCGCCGGGCAGGTGATCGCCGGGCGCCAAGGCCACGAAAGCCACGGGGCGTTGCCAGGTGCATCGAGCCGGGGCCACCGCCAGAGGCCGGCGCGCCCCGGTTCGGCGAAATGCAGCCGTTCAACCGGCCGGGTTGGTCGAGGCCCATGCCGGTGAGGAACGAAGGCCCGCCGCCAGTGGGTCGGCGGTCCGCGTCCACGCAAACGCCAAAGCCCAAGATGCCGGACGGGGCGGCCCGACGCTTTCAGGGCCGGGATGAGCCGGAGGAATCGGGCGGACGTTCGATTCGTTGGGCGCCGGGCGCCAGAGTGGTTCCGTCGGGCATCAGGAAGGGGCGTTGGCCGAAGTTCACCGTGACCCGCACGCCATTGGCAAAAACGGTTTGCTGGACGTCGCGATCCGGGGTCAGGAAGCGGTGATCGGTCATCTCGCTGTAACCGGTGAGCCGGGCGGCGGTGGCGGCGGCGTGGTAGCTGCGGACGAAGCGGTCGCGCTGTTCCCGCCACAGGCGGCGGTCGAACATGAACATGGGCGGCGTGCCGTAGAGGGCGTTGAACAGGTCCCGTTTGTCCCAGAGGGCGGGCAGCTTGTTGTTGTAGTCGCCCCAGTACCATTGGGCGACCACGCAGTCGTGATAAACCAGTTCCCACAACGGCAGGCGGTAGCGGTGGCCGAGCTGGAACTTCGCCACCCGTTCCGGCACCTCGGTCCAGATCCGGCGCATGTCCCGGCCGGCGTCCGGCACGCGGTAAGGCCCCAAACTCATCATCCCTTCGAAGTAATGGACGTATGGCACGGCCGCGTCGTGACCGGTCTCGCTGCCGCAGACCAGGTTCAGGTCGCGTGAGACGTACTCGAGCAGGCGCATTTTGGCGCGGCGGCTGTCGGTGCGGGTCATCGGGTGGGCCGGCGCGTAACACTCGCGCCAGGGCGAGGCGGTGGTGGTGTCGATGAAGCGGCACCGGTACGGATGGGTGGCGAGCTCGGGCGGGATCCGGCGGGCGGCGTACTCGGGAGCCTTCAGGTCGCAGAGCACGCCGCAGGGATACCATTGGCCGTCGCGCCCGCGGACCCGCCAGCCGCGAATCCAGTCGCCGTCCGGCCCGATCATGATGTCCTCCGGCCAGGCGTCGCTGGTCCAGTCGGAATGCACCCCGCGCAGTTTCGGGAAGTTGGCCGGGTTCATGGCGTCCTGGTAGATGTCGTAACGGCTGGTGAGGACGCCCAGTTCGTTGAGCTGGCGGAGCGCTTCCGGGGGTTGGCGGTGGCTCCAGAGGATGCGGTCGATTCCCGCCGCCTGCATTTCGCGGACGATCCCCACCGCGTCCGCCTCCCAGCACCAGACGTTGACCGCCCCGATCAACCGATCCACGTGCGGATTGCGGCGGCGTTTTTCGGCCAGGGTGACCAGGCGGCCCAACGACCGGACGTGGGCGCGATAACGTTTGGCCAGCGCCACGTGGCCGCCCCGGTCGAAGAAAACGTACCGCAGCCGGCGGGCATAGCCGAACCGCCCTTTCTGCGGGTCCCACTCGGGCGCGACGGCCAAGCGGCCTTCCAAACGCACGAGGCGGATGGCGGCGTCGTCCGGCGTTTCGATGATCGCCATGTGGCCGGCCCGGCCGTCGGTGACGCCCCAAAAGGCCATGCAGATGCCGTGTCCGCCGTAAGCGATGAGGCGCATGGGCTCGATGGCCGGGTCGCCCACCGGGTAGGCAATCCCCTCGTTGAGCGGAACGACCAACCACGTGCCGTCTTCGGGCGCGAACGGTTGGGGCAGGGCCAGCGGGCCGTCCATGGCCAGGGTGGGGGCGGCTTCGATCGTGACGGTGAACTCCGGCGCCTCCCCGGCCGGTTCGATGACGAGCGCCAGCTCGGCGCCGGTCGGCACGTGCAGCAACGCCAGCCGCAGCCGGTTGCC
>RFJD01000317.1 GCA_003695015.1 Verrucomicrobiota bacterium
CCTCCGGCCACGCCCGTGCAAACCACCCTGCGCCTCCAGGCGCCCGCGGGACGCTATCGCAGCGAGTGGCTGGACCCGGTGAGCGGCAGGATCGTCCGATCCGAAACCCACGACCACCAGGGCGGCCCCTTGGCGCTTGCGTCGCCGCCGTTTGGCGATGGCGTGGCCCTGGCGGTGCGCAGGCTGCCCTGAGGATTCGTCGCGCCGGGCCGGTCCCACGCTTTGCCTCCAGCCCGGCAGTCCGTATCCTCAGCGGCATGTCGGAACCGGTCCGGGTCGCCGTCGTGGGCGTCGGCGCCCTCGGTTATCACCATGCCCGCCTGTACGCCGCGCTGGCCTCCGCCGGCGGGGTTCGTTTGGTCGGCGTCCATGACGCCTCCCCCGACCGCGCCGCCGAGGTGGCCCGGCAGTTTGGTTGTCCGGTGCTGGCCTCCTTGGACGAGGTCATCGCCAAGGCCGATGCCGTCAGCGTCGTGACGCCCACGGTGACGCACTTCGACATCGCCCGCCGGCTGTTGGCTGCCGGCCGGCATGTGTTGGTGGAAAAACCGTTGGCCAGCGACACCGCCCAGGCCGAGGAGCTGGTGCGGCTGGCCCGCGAACACGGCTGCCTGTTGCAGGTCGGTCACGTCGAGCGGTTCAACCCCGTTTTCAGCTACCTCCAACAAGTGGCCACCTCGCCGCGGTTCATCGAAGGGCACCGGCTTTCCCCGTTCCCCAAACGGAGCACCGACATCGGAGTGGTGCTGGACCTGATGATCCACGACCTGGACGTGGTGCTGGCCTTCGTCCAGGCCGAGGTGGTTTCCTGCGACGCGGTGGGCATCCCGGTGTTGAGCGGTTCGGAGGACATCGCCAACGTCCGGCTGCGGTTCGCCAACGGCTGCGTCGCCAACCTCACCGCCAGCCGGGTCAGCCCCGAGCAGATGCGCAAGATCCGCGTCTTCAGCAGCGGCCCCCGACCCTGCTACGTCTCGCTAGATTACCGCGCCCAGGAAGGGTTCCTTTACCGGCTGGCGCGCGAGGACGAACCGGAGTCCTCCCTCCTGACCAAACTGCTGGCCTCGCGCAGCCGCAGCGTGGTCAGCGAATTCGCCGGACGACGGATCGTCCGGGAGCCGGTGCCCATCGAGAAGGACGAGCCGTTGAAACTCGAGCTGCGCAGCTTCATCGAATGTGTCCGCGGCCGGCAGACGCCGGTGGTGACCGGCGAGGCCGCCCGGCGGGCGCTGGATCTGGCCCTCCAGATCACCCGGCAAATCCGGGAGCAGATTCCGCCGGACCTGCCGTTTTCCCCCACGACGCCATGAGCCTGCGATCGATGATGTTCATTGCCGGCGAACCCAGCGGCGACCTGTTGGCCGCCGAGCTGGTGCGCGCCCTGAGACCGCATTTCCAAGGCTTGCGGTTCGAGCCGCGGCTGTTCGGCGCCGGCGGCCCGGCCCTGCGGGAGGCGGGCGTGCAAGTGGTCGAGGAAATGACCCGGCATGCCGTGGTGGGGTTGAGCGATGTGGTCCGGAGTCTGCGGCATTATCGGCGGGTGTTCCATCGGCTGCTGGACGAGGCCGGCCGGCGGTTGCCCGAGGCGGTGGTGCTGGTCGATTTCACCGGGTTCAACCTCCGATTCGCCCGGGCCCTCTGGCGGCGGGTGGCGGCCCAGAATCCGGTCTTCGGCAACTGGCATCCCCGCGTCATCCAGTACGTCTCGCCGCAGGTCTGGGCTTCCCGGCCCGGCCGCGCCCGGACCCTCGCCCGTTACACCGACCTGCTGCTCTGCCTGTTCCGGTTCGAGAAGGAGTGGTACGCCCAACGCACGCCCGGCTTCGCCGTCGAATGGGTGGGCCATCCGCTGTGCGACCGGCATCGGGACCAGTGGGAACGGCTGCGCCGCGAAGGCTTCCAGCCCAAGCCGCCCCCCGGCAAGAAGGAACCGGCCCGCGTGCTGCTCCTTCCCGGCAGCCGGCCCGCCGAGATCCAACGCCACCTGCCGGTGATGCTCGAAGCCCTCCGCGGCCTGCGCCGACGGCGCCCGCTCGAGGCGCGGTTGGTGGCCCCGGATGCGGAGCTTCTGGAAGCCTGCCGCGCCTTGTTGCCGGCGGAGGGGCCGTCCATCCGACTCCAAACCGGCGGTCTGGCCGACGCCATGGCCGAAGCCCACCTGGCCTTCGCCTCGACCGGCACCGTCACCCTCGAATGCGCCCTGTTCGGCCTCCCCACCGTCGCCCTCTACATCACCACGCCGTGGACCTACCGGATTGCCCGGCGGCTGGTGACGGTCCGTCATCTGGCGATGCCCAACATCCTCGTCGGCGAGGAGGTCTTCCCCGAATTCATCCAGGACGCCGCCAACCCGGAGAACCTCGCCCGGGCCGGCTGGGAGCTGCTGGCCGACAAGGCCCGGCGGAACCGGCTGGCGGCACGGTTGCCCGCCGTGTTGGAGGAACTGGGCGGTCCGGGCGCGGCCAACCGCGCGGCCAGGGCCGTGGCCCGGTTGCTCGCGCTGCCGCCCGTCGAAACCCGCGCGCCCGCCACCGCGCCCGCCACCGCCGCCCCTCAGGGATGAAGACGCTGTACGATCATCTCATCCGCATCGACCGCCCGACCAACGAGGCCCTGCTGGAGGCGTTTCTCGACTACACGGCCGAACGCGGCCTCGAGCTCTATCCGGCCCAGGAGGAAGCCATCCTCGAGTTGTTCGAGGATCACAACGTCATCCTCCACACCCCCACCGGCTCGGGCAAATCGCTCGTCGCCATGGCCATGCTCTTCCGGGCCCTGGCCAAGGGACGCCGCTCGATCTACACCTGCCCGGTCAAGGCCCTCGTCAACGAGAAATGGCGCGACCTCTGCCGCGAGTTCGCCCCCGACAACGTGGGCCTCTCGACCGGCGACGCCACCGTCAACCGCGACGCCCCCATCCTCTGCTGCACCGCCGAGATTCTGGCCAACATCGCCCTCCGCGAGGGCGAGGACGCCCCGGCCGACTGCGTCGTCATGGACGAGTTCCACTGGTACGCCGACCGCGAGCGGGGCGTGGCCTGGCAGGTGCCGTTGTTGACGCTGCCCCAGGCGCGGTTCCTGTTGATGTCCGCCACGCTGGGCGACACGACCTTTTTCGAGGAGGAACTGACCCGTCGCACCGGCGCCCCGACGGTGACCGTGAGCGCCGTGGAACGCCCCGTGCCGCTGGAGTTCGAGTGGTCCGAGACGCCCCTGGCCCGCAAGGTCGAGGAACTGGTCGCCCACGACCGGGCGCCCATCTACGTGGTCCATTTCACCCAGGCCGAGGCCGCCAAAAGCGCCCAGGACTTCACCAGCATCAACGTCTGTTCGCGCGAGGAAAAAGCCGCCATCGCCCGCGAGCTGGAGGGCTTCCAGTTCAACACGCCCTACGGTCCGAGCCTGCGCGGCTGGCTCAAACACGGCATCGGGCTCCACCATGCCGGCCTGTTGCCCAAGTACCGCGTCCTGGTCGAAAACCTCGCCCAGCAGGGCCTGCTGAAGGTCATCTGTGGCACCGACACCCTCGGCGTCGGCATCAACGTGCCCATCCGGACCGTCCTGTTCACCCGCCTCTGCAAGTACGACGGCGAGAAAACCGCCATCCTCAGCGCCCGCGACTTCCACCAAATCGCCGGCCGCGCCGGCCGCAAGGGCTTCGACGAATGCGGCTGGGTCGTCGTCCAAGCCCCCGAGCACGTCATCGAAAACCTCCAGCTCGAACGCAAGGCCGCCCAGAAGGGTCGCAAGTTCGTCCGCCGCAAACCGCCCCAGCGCAACTTCGTCTCCTGGGACCGCAAAACCTTCGAGCGCCTCATCCACGCCAAGCCCGAACGCCTCACCTCCCGGTTCCAAGTCACCCACGGCATGCTGTTGAACGTCCTCAGCCGCGAGGGCGACGGCTGCCAGGCCATGCGCCGGATCATCCGCGAGTGCCACGACTCCCCTGCCAAAAAAAAGCAGCACTTCCGCCGGGCCTGGCAGTTGTTCCGCTCCCTCCTGGACCGCCGCATCATCGAGCTGGTCCCGCCCGACGAACCCGGCGCCCGCAAACACCGCGTCCAGGTCAACGTCGAGTTGCAGGAGGACTTCTCGATGGACCAGACCCTTTCGCTCTACCTCATCGAGACCCTGCCGCTGCTGGACCCCGCTTCGCCCACCTACGCCTTGGACGTCCTGAGCCTGGCCGAGGCCATCGTCGAGGATCCGGACCCCATCCTCCGCCGGCAGCTCGACCGCGTCAAAGCCGAGGCCATCGCCGCCATGAAGGCCGAGGGCATGGACTACGAAACCCGCATGGCCGAACTCGAAAAACTCGAGTACCCCAAGCCCAACCGCGACTTCATCTACTCGACCTTCAACGCCTTCGCCGACCGCCATCCCTGGGTGGGCCAGGAAAACATCCGGCCCAAGTCCATCGCCCGGGAGATGTACGAGAACTTCCGCTCCTTCGCCGATTACGTCCGGGACTACGAACTCCACCGGGTCGAGGGCCTCCTGCTCCGGCACCTCAACAGCGTGTACAAGGTCCTCGACCAAACCGTCCCCGACCCCGCCAAGACCGACGAACTCCGGGAACTGGAGCTGTACCTCCGCACCATGATCCGGGAGGTGGACTCGAGCCTGCTCGAGGAATGGGAACGCATGCGCGACCCCGACTACGAGGCCAAGGTCGCCGCCGAACGCGCCCGCATCACCGGCGAGGCGCCCCCGGAGGAAGTGTACGCCCAGGTCAAGGACATCACCAAGCAGCGCCGCCCCTTCCTCGCCGCCATCCGCAACCGCATCTTCAGTTTCCTCCGCGCCTGGCAAATCGGCGCCTTCGACGAGGCCTTGGCGGCGTTGGACGATCCGCACGACGCCGAAGACAGCCCCTGGACCGCCGAGCGCCTCCGGTCCGCCCGCGAGGCGCACGCCGCCGAACACGAACGGCTCCGGCTCGATCCCGAGGCCCGCAACCTCCGCCACACCCACGTCATCGAGGAGCCGGAACAGGACCGCTGGCGCATCCAGCAAATGCTCATCGACACCGCCGAGCTGAA
>RFJD01000056.1 GCA_003695015.1 Verrucomicrobiota bacterium
GGATCGGGCAGCATCGCCGACTGAGGCAGCCGGCGTACGACAACAAGCGCCACCCACGCCGGTGCCCTGCAGGCCGGGTCCCCCGATCCGGCGATCGTGCGTCGGCGGTCCCGTTCGCCGCGTGAGGGCACGCGGCCTTCAAGACAACCACCGCTCGTCGCCGGTGCCCTGATCGGGTCGGATGCCGGGGATGGCGCCCCCGCACCCTCCCACACCACCGGACGTGCGGTTTGCCGCATCCGGCGGGCTGGATCGCACGCGGCCTTAACCGCGGCCGCAAGGCCCAAGGACCTCGCACGTCGCTGTCTGTGTTGAGTTGCCCAGAACCCCTTCCCTCGCCTTCGTCCACGCGCCCGTTTCGATGAACTGCAGGAAGGGGCATGGCCGCACCGTGGCCGGCTGCACCCGGAGGGAATGCCCCCGGCCAGTGTTGTGGCGCGTCCATTTCGCCGTTGACGAACCGGAGCGTGCGGTCGCACCGTTTGCGGCCTGAGCGGCATGAAGACCGTCCTGTTCATCTGCACCGGCAATGTCTGTCGCAGCCCCATGGCCGAGGGGCTGTTCCGGCATTTGACCGCCGGCAGCGGGCGCTTCCGGGCCCGCTCGGCCGGGGTGGGGGCGGTGGCCGGCCTGCCGCCCAGCCCGCATGCAGTCACGGCGATGCGGGAGCTGGGCATCGACATCTCGGACATCCGCAGCCAGCCGCTGACGCGCGAGTTGCTGGACGAGGCGGATTATGTCTTCGGCATGACCGAGAGCCACGTGGACGCCGTGGCGTTGATGTATCCCCAAGCCATCGAGAAGACCTTTTTGTTGACCCATTTCGAGGAGGACCTCGAACCGGAGGAACGGAACATCGCCGATCCCATCGGCGGTTCGCTCGAGGTTTACCGGCTTTGTCGCGACCAAATCCACCGCGCGATCCAGACCATGCTCAAACACATCGACTCCGAAACCGACTCCCAGACGCAACCTCCGACCGCCGGGGTGGCCGACGTGGCCTTGGGCGCCGACCACGCCGGCTTCGAACTCAAAGAGCAGTTGAAGGCGTATCTGACCGACGCCGGCCTGAAGGTCGAGGACGTGGGCACCCACTCGACCGAATCGACCGACTACCCGGACTACGCCCTGGCGGTCACCCGTCTCCTGGCGGAGGGCCGGGCCCGCCGCGGCATCCTCGTCTGCCATACCGGCGTGGGCATGAGCCTGGCGGCCAACAAGCAACCCGGCATCCGGGCGGCCTTGGTCACCGAGGAGGAGGGCGCCCGGTTGGCCCGCAGCCACAACGACGCCAACGTCCTCTGCCTGGGCGCGCGCTTCACGCCCCCCGACCGCGCCAAGAAACTGGTGGACATCTTCCTGAACACCGAATTCGAGGGCGGCCGTCACGACCGCCGCCTGCGCAAGATCGAGCCGCCCAACGACCGGCTGAAGCTCGCCGTCGTGGACCCCGAAATCCATGCCGCCATCCGGGCCGAGCGCAACCGCCAGCAGGAAAACATCGAGCTGATCGCCAGCGAGAACTTCACCAGCCCGGCGGTCATGGAGGCGCAGGGGTCGGTCCTGACCAACAAGTACGCCGAGGGCTATCCCCGCAAACGATGGTACGGCGGCTGCGAGTTCATCGACTCGGCCGAGCAACTGGCCATCGACCGCGCCAAGCAGCTCTTCGGCGCCGAGCATGCCAACGTCCAGCCTCACTCGGGCAGCAGCGCCAACATGGCGGTGTACTTCGCCTTCCTCGAACCCGGGGACCGGATCCTGACGATGGACCTCTCCCACGGCGGCCACCTGACCCACGGCAACAAGGTCAATTTCTCGGGTCGCTTCTTCGAGGTCGTCCATTACGGGGTCAGCCGGGAAACCGAGACCATCGATTACGACGAGCTGGCGCGGCTGGCCCGGGAGCACCGGCCGAAAATGATCACCGTCGGCGCCAGCGCCTATCCGCGGATCATCGACTTCGAGCGGATGGGCCAGATCGCCAAGGAGGTGGGCGCTTATCTCTTGGCGGACATCGCCCACATCGCCGGACTGGTGGCGGCCGGCTTGCATCCCAGCCCCATCCCGCACGCCGACTTCGTCACCACCACCACCCACAAGACGCTCCGTGGCCCGCGCGGCGGCCTGATCCTCTGCCCGGAGAAATACGCCAAGAAGATCGATTCCCAAGTCTTCCCGGGCATCCAAGGCGGCCCGCTCGAACACGTCATCGCGGCCAAGGCCGTTTGCTTCCAGGAAGCGCTCAAGCCGGAGTTCAAGACCTACCAGCAGCAGGTCGTCAAGAACGCGGCGGCGCTGGCCGAGGGACTCAAGCGCAACGGCTTCCGGCTCGTCAGCGGCGGCACCGACAACCACCTGATGCTCGTGGACGTCGGCGCCCGGGGGGTGACGGGCAAGGACTGCCAGATCGCGCTGGACGAAGCCGGCATCACCGTCAACAAGAACACCATCCCCTTCGAAACCCGTTCGCCCTTCCAAGCCAGCGGCATCCGGATCGGTTCCCCGGCGGTGACCACCCGCGGCATGAAGGAGACAGAAATGGCGGCCATCGCGGACATGATCAGCGAGGTGTTGATGGACCTCGAGAACGCCGAGGTCAAAGCGCGGGTCCGCCAGCGCGTCCGGGAGCTGACGACGCGTTTTCCGCTGCCGTACTGAGCCGGACCGGGGCGGGCTTGGCGGGCCGGCCGGTGGGTTGGCGCGTCAAGCGGCGCCGACCGGGCTGCGGTTCGAAGGATCCGACTCAAAGCGCGGCCAGGAACACGCCCAGTGCCACGGCCCCGCAGGCCGCGCTGATCAGCCAGATCAGCAGAACCGCCTGCACGGGTGTCCATCCGCGTCGCACCAGCCGGTGCGAGAGGTGGTTGGTGTCGCCTTCCCAGATCGGACGCCCGAGGCGTCGCCGAATCCACATCACCACCAGCATGTCGCCCAAGGGTACGGCCAGGACCAACAACGGCGTCAGGACCGCCAGCGGCCGGGGATGCTCCGGCGAGTAGAAATCCGGCAGAATGGCCAGCACGGCCAGCAGGTAGCCGACCAGATGACTTCCCGAGTCGCCCAGGAAGGCTGACGCCCGGGGGAAGTTGTACGGCAGGAACCCGCACAAGGCCCCGCACATGAGCAGGGCCAGCGCGGTCACGAGGTACTGGCCGCCCAGCCCGGCCGCCACGGCGAAGCAGAAGGTGCCGATGATCCCCAACCCGGCGCAAAGGCCATTCATGTTGTCCATGATGTTGACCGCGTTGGTCACGGTCAGAATCCACAGGACCGTCACGGCAAAGGCGAACACCGGACTATGGACGAACAGGGTGATCCGCACCCCGCTGGCGGCCACCGCCAGGGCGATCGCCGCCTGCCAAGCGAACTTGATCCCGGGCGTCAGGGGCCGGCGGTCGTCCCGCCAGCCCAACAGGCACATGCCCAACGCGCCCAACAGCACCACGCCCAGTTGGCCGCCGCGACGCGCCAGACCATGGAGCAGGCGATCCCTCGTGCCGGCATCCAACCAGTCGGTTTGCAGCACCAGCCAGGCCATTGCCAGCGGCAGCACGAGCCCCGTCAACAGCGCCGGTCCGCCGGCGAGCGGGGTTGGTTCACGATGGATCTTGCGATGGCCGGGGGCGTCCATGTGGCCGGCCCGCCGGCACCATTGCCGCCACCATGGGGTGGCCGCCAGCGTACAGAGGAACCCGCCGAGCCACGCCAGCAGGTAGAGTTGATCCGGGAATCTCATGGCGCCAGGCCCGCTTCGCGCGCCAGCCGGCGGTACAGTTCCGCCAGCC
>RFJD01000318.1 GCA_003695015.1 Verrucomicrobiota bacterium
GCCGCGGCGCCGGCGGATTTTCCGCAGATCGAGCAATTGTTGGAGAAGCTGCGGACGGCGGTCACCAGCGCGACCCAGTTGCGCACCATTCATCTCAAGCACGCCCGGGCCGAGCAGGTGGTGTCGGTGCTCCGGGAGATGCTCGGGCAAGGGGATGCGTCGCGGAGCTGGTACTACTACATGCGTTACCGGGGAGGCGGGACGCCGGCGGAGTTCAAGATCTCGGTCGCCCCGGCGCTCAACGCCATCGTCATTCAGGCCCCGCCGCAAAAGCTGGCGCTGGCCACACAGTTGATCCGCACGCTGGACGTGCCGGATTCGGAGGCGGCCGCCACGGTGCGGTTGGTGGCGTTGAAGCAGGGCGACGCCGACCAGATCGCCGCGGCCGTCTCGGAGATTCTGCGCCCGGCCGGCGATCGCACCCGGGAGAGGACGGCGCCGGCGGTCCAAGTCACGGCCGTTTCGGGGGCTCGGACGGTGCTGGTGCGCGGCGCGCAGGCCGAGGTCGAACGGGTGGTGGGGTTGATCGAGGAACTCGACGCCCACAGCGGTGAGGCCGGCCAGGTGACCCGGGTGTATCACCTGCAGTACGCGGACGCCCGCGAGGTGGTGTCGGTGCTGGAAAGCACCTTGGGCGGCGGCGGTTCGAGCCGGAGCTACTTCTACTACTACCGCTACCGCGGCGGCCGGCCTTCGACCGAGGAGGTTCGGGTCACCGCGGCGGGCGGCGGCCTCAACGCGGTGGTCGTCCAAGCCACGCCGGAGAAGCAGGAGCAGGCGAAGGAATTGATCGCCTTGCTGGACGTGGAACAGGCTTCCCAAGCCGGCGCCATCCAGACCGTCCAACTCCAGCAAGCCGACGCCAACGAAGTCGCCCAAGCGGTCAACCAAGCCCTGGCTCCTGCCGACGGCCGCGGCCGGCCCGCGACGGTCCGGGTGACGGCGGTGGCCGGCGCGCGCACGGTGTTGGTGACCGGTTCGCCCAAGGAGGTCAGCGACGTCGTCACCCTTATCCAAGGGCTGGACGCCTCGAGCGGCGAAGCCGGGTTGGAACTGAAGGTGTACCGGCTGGAACACGCCGAGGCGCAACAGGTGGCCGACGTGTTGAACCAGGCGTTGGGGACCGGGTCGAGCTCCAGCCCGTACTTCTACTTCAACCGCTATCGCGGCGGAGGGCGGCAGCAGACGACCTTCCGCGTCACGGCGGCCCGGGCGTTGAACGCCGTGGTGGTCCAGACCACGCCGGCCAAACAGAAGGTGGCGGCCGAGCTGATCGCCAAATTGGATGTCGCGCAATCGGCGGAGGCGGCGCTGGTGCGGGCCGTGCAGTTGGAGCAGGCCCAGCCCGAGGCCGTGGCGCTGGCGGTGAACAACGCCCTGGCGCCGCGCGACTGGCGCAGCGGGGCGCCCACCGTCCGGGCCACGGCGGTCAGCGGCACCCGCACCGTCCTCATCAACGGCCCGCCCGCCGAGGTCGAAAAGGTCGTGGAGTTGGTCCGGAACCTCGACCAGACCGGCGCGGCCGGACAGGAGACCCGGGTCTATCCGTTGCAGCATGCCGCCGCCGCCCAGGTGGCCGAGGTGTTGCAGACCACACTCGCCCAAGGTGGCGGATCGTCCTATCGCCGCTGGTACTCGTACGGATACCGGCCCGCTTCGTCGGGCGGGTCCGTCACCGTCACGGCCGTTCGCGATCTGAACGCGGTGGTGGTGCAGGCCGATCCCGCCAAGCAGGCCATGGCCGCCGAGTTGATCCGGCAACTGGACGTGCCCGCCGCCGCCGGCGCCGCCCAGGTTCGGGCCGTCGTGCTCCAAAAAGCCGAACCGGCCGCCGTGGCCGAGGCGGTCAACGCCTCGCTGGCCGCCGACGAACGCGGCCGCGAAACGCCCAGCGTGCGCGCCACGCCCGTGCTGGGCACGCGGACCGTCCTGGTCAAAGGGCCCGAGGCCGAGGTCGAACGGGTGGTCGCCCTCATCCACGAACTGGATCAGACCGGCCGCGGCGCCGGCGTCCAGACGCGCGTTTACCAGCTCCAGAACGGCGACGCGAGGGATCTGGCCCGCACGCTCGAGGAACTGTTGCGCGGCCTGGCCCGCAACCAGTCCCGTTGGGCCGGCCGCTATGGTTCGGCCACCTTCACCGTCGCCGCCGACGAACGGACCAACGCCCTGATCGTCTCCGCGGACGAGGAAGCCTTCGCCGTGGTCGAGCAACTGTTGCCGATGCTGGATCGATTGCCGGAACGGACCGATCGGGTGGTGCAGTTTTACTGGCTATACTCCGCCGACGCGTTCGACGTGGCGGACAAGCTCAAGGCCGTCTTTAGCGACCGCGCGGAAAAGGACCAACCCGTCATCGAGCCGGACCTGTTCAGCAACTCGCTCACCGTGGTGGCGAACCCGGCCGATCTGGTGGTGATCGAGGATGTCATCAACCGGCTCGACACCCTCAGCGAAGAAAGCACCGTCCAAGTCCGGCTCGTCACCTTGGGGTCCATCCCGGCGGACAAGATGACGGCCCTGCTCACGAACATCTACCCGCAGATGTCCAGCGGCCGGTTGCGGGTGGTGGAACGGCTGCCCTCGCCGGCGCCGTCGAGCGTTCCCGCGGGCGCCACCAACGGCAGCGTGCGTCCCACGCCGCCGACGACCTCGCCGGCGCTGCCGAAGTCGCCTCCAACTTCCCTCGGCCTGCCGGGACCGGGCGGGGTTTCCGTGCCGGGAGCCGGTTCCACGGTCCCGGGCACGGCGAGCGTTCCGGCGGCCCGTTCGGCCACCAATAACCCGCCTGCTGCCGCTCCCGTCGGCCCGGGCACGCCAACGGTCCCGGGCGTGACGGCGGGGCCGGTCCCGCCGACGGCGGGCACGGCAGCGGCAGGCACGGCAGGGCAAGCGAACTCCGGTGCGGCCAGCCCGGCCGAGCCGCCCGAGGTGTTCATCGCCGCCGACAAGGACGCCAACGCGCTGCTCATTTCCGGCCCGCCGGCCGAGCTCGACCAGATCCAGAACATCATCGACAGCCTCGAGGGCGGCTTCGAGCAGACCGAGACCGAGATCCGGCAGTTCGTGCTGCGCGAGGCCGATCCGGTGGCGGTGGCGCGGGCGCTTTCCGAGCTGTTCAAGGTTCCCCAACAGCCGCAACCGCAGGGGAACCGTGAGGCGTCCCGGACCGAGAACGGCCGGCCGGCGCCCTCGGAGCGCGAGCGGGCCGAGCGGCGTGACGGGCGCGATTCCCGTCAGGGCGCGGTGCGTCCTCAGGGCGGCCGTCCCGGGCAACCGCCGTCATTGCCCCGCGTGGCGGTGGTGGCCGAGCCGCGGACCCGCAGCGTGTTGGTCCGGGCCAGTGCCGCGGACATGCCCCTGCTCGAGTCGGTGATCCGCCAGTTGGACGCCCCGGGCGTGAGCGCCCAGCTCGAACACCGCGCCATTCGGCTCCAGTACGCCAAACCCGCCCAGCTCCTGCCATTGGTCGAGCAGATCGTCAAACAGCTCAACGAAGTCCAGCCGGCCGACCCGGTGGCCGTGGGGGCCGACGCCCGCCAGCGGGCCATCGTGGCGATCGGGCGCGGCCCGGTGTTGGACCGTTTGGTGACGATGGTCCAAGCCCTCGACGCTCCGACCGAGTTCGCCGAGATCGAGATGCGGGTCATCCCGTTGAAAAACGCCACCGCCGCCAGCCTGGCCGCCTTGTTGCGCGAGATGCTCCAACCGGCCGAGGGCCGGCGACAGGAGCTTTCGGAGGACGCGCGCGCCCTCCTCGAGCAGGTGCAGCGGTTGCGCCTCACCGATGAGGACGGCCGGCCGGTGACGTTGGACCTCACCAAGCCGGTCAAGGTGATCGCCGATCCGCCCCAGGCCGGCGCCGCCCCCGGCATGGCCCAGCGGTTGGTCATCGGTTCCACCCACGACAATCTCGCCGCCCTGGCCGGGGTGGTGCAATTGCTCGACACCGTGCCGATCGTCGAGGGGTTGACCGCCCGGATCGTGCGGCTCAAGAACGTGGATGCCGCGGTCGTCCTGCAAACGCTGGAAACGATCTTCCAGCAGGCCCGTGGCGGGGCGGCCGGCCGTGAGGCGCGTCGCGGCGGTGAGCGACGCCGTGGATCCGCCGGAGCTGCGGCTGGCAGCGCCCTGGCCCAGGCGCCCAGCATTGCGCTGGATCAGCGCAACAACGCTCTCATCCTCAGCGGCCTGCCCGAGGCGATCCAGTTGGCCGAGTCGATCATCCGCGACCTGGATCAGGAGTTCGAGGCCGCGGTCACCGACGTCCGCCTGTTCCCGCTCCAGCACGCCGTGCCCTCGCGGCTGGCCACCGCCCTGCGCGCGGTCTTCACCGAATCGCGCGGTGCCCGGGGACCGCGCGGTCTGCAGGAGCAGGTCAGCCGCCTGCGGCTGGCGTTGGGGGATCGCGCCCCGCAATTGAGCGAAACGGCCGCTCCCCGCGCCGCGGTCACCATCCAGGCGGACGACCCCAGCGGCACCCTCATCGTCGCCGCGCGTAGCGACCTGATGCCGTTGATCGCCGAGGTCGTTCGCTCGCTGGACGTCCCGCCCGTCGGCGGCCTGGCGGAGTTCCGCATCTTCCCGCTGCAACACGCCGACGCCGCCAGCCTGGTGGCCATTCTCAATGACCTGGCCCGTGCGCGCGGCCGGACGCGCGTGCCGGAGGAGGACGTGCCGACGCTTTCGTTCGACGAGCGCACCAACGCCATCATCGCTTCCGGGTCGGAAAACGCCCTGACGTTCGTCGAGCGCCTCGTGAACGAACTGGACCACGAGCAGGCGCCCGACCTGCAAGGCGTGAAACTCATCCCCCTGACGCAGGCCGACGCCGTCTCGGTGGCGGCTTCGTTGCAGCGGTTGATGAACGAACGGGAGGGCCTGCGCCGCGGGGGCGCTCGTCGCGGCGGCCCGGCGCCGGCGGCTCAACGGACCGTCATCCTCGCCGACGAACGCAGCAACACCCTGTTGGTGAGCGCCTCCCCGGAGGGATTCGCCTTGGTCGAGTCGCTGGCCAAACAGCTCGATCAGGCCGAACCCGCCCTCGCCGGTCAGGTGCGGTTGGTGCCGTTGACGCACGCCACCGCGCAGACCCTGGCCCCCACGCTCACCTCGCTGTTCAACCAGCGGTACCAAGCCGCCCGCTCGCCCGAGATGCGCCGCCAGCGGCCGGTCATCCTGGCTGATCCGCGCAGCAACAGCCTGCTGGTGGCCGCCGGCGTCGAGGACAACCGCATCCTCGACGAGCTGCTCCTGAAGCTGGACCGCGAGCCGGAGAACCCGGCCCTGCAGATCAGCGTCATCGGCCTGCAGGTCAACGACGCGACCCGGGTGGCGGCCACCGTGCAACGCGTCTTCGCCGCCCGCCTGCAGAGCATGACCCCGCCAGGCCAGCAGCCGGCGCCGGCCGAACGGGTGGACGTCCAAGCCGATCCCCTCAGCAACGCTCTCATCGTCACCGCCAACCCAACCAACACCCAGGCGGTCCGTGAGTTGGTCACGCAACTGGACACCGAACCGGCCGCCGTCGGCGGAGTCATCCAGACCTTCACCCTCCAGCATGCGGACGTGCAGCGGGTGGCGACGCTCCTGCAGACCCTCGTACAGCAGGGGGTGTACCGGCCGGGCGCGCCCGCCACCATCGGCCGCCGCGGCGGACGCGGCGCCGTGCCCGGTCGCGATGCCCTCGCCGTGGCGGCGGACGTGCCCAGCAACACGCTCATCGTCTCCGCCAGCCCGGAGAACCTGCTGATCGTCAAGGAGCTGATCCAGCGGCTCGACACCCCCGAGTTCACCGACCAGACCGACATCCGCATCTACCCGCTGCAGCACGCCCGGGCCTCGTATCTGGCGCAGGTGTTGGAGCAGTTCTTCCGCGCCAAGCGCCAGGGCGAGGCCGCGGCCACCCGGGGGCAACGGTCGATTCCGGTCACCATCACCGCCGACGACCGCTCGAACGCCCTCCTCATCACCGGCGGGCGCGAAAGCTTTGCCGCCGTCGAGCGCATGATCCAGCAGCTCGACACCGAGGAGGCCGTGGCGCGGACCAACTTCCGGGTGTTCGCCTTGAAGCGAGCCACCGCGGCCAAGCTCGCCCAGACGTTGCAGCGTTTGTTCGCCAACCGGCCGACCCGGGCCGGCGTGGCGCCCGAGCCGGTGACGGTCATCCCCGACGCTTGGGCCAACGCCCTGGTCATCGGCGCCGCGGACGACGACATGGCCATGATCGAGGAGCTGGTGCAGCAGCTCGACAGCGAGACCGACGAAGCCGGCTTGCAGGTGCGGGTCTTCCCGCTGGCCAAGGCCGATGCCCGCCGGGTGGCCCAGACCTTGCAGTCGCTCTTCCGCGGCGGGACCACGACGGGCGCGGCGGCCGCCGGTCCCGGCGGGGTGTTCGTCCAGGCGGACGAGCGGTTGAACGCAGTCATCGTTTCCGCCGGCGAGGCGGACCTGAAACGCGTCGCCGAGCTGGTGCGGCAACTGGACACCGACCAGGTTGCCCGCGTGGCCGAGATCCGTGTGTTCCCGCTCCAGTACGCCCGGGCGACGGCCTTGGCCACGATTCTCAACGACGTCCTGAACACCAACCCGCGCCCCTTGGGCGAGGAGAACCCCAACCGGCAGTCGCTGCTCCAGTTCATCGTGCGCCAGGAGGGCGGCAAGGAGTTCGTGGCCAGCGCCCTGAAGGAGGGCGTCTTGATCGTGCCCGACCCGCGCATCAACGCCCTCGTCGTTTCCGCGCCGGTGGATTACATGAAACTGCTGGAGGAGGTCATCCACCACTTGGACACCTCGAAGCCGGAGATCGCCAAGATCCGCGTCTTCAACCTCAAGAACGCCGACGCCCGCCAAATGGGGCTGGTGCTCACCTCGTTGTTCCGGCTGGAGGAAACCGGGCCCGCCGACGCCGCCGAGCGCGCCGTCCAGTACACCCTGGTCAAACCCGCCGAAAACGGCGAAGGCGAAACCGCTTCCGCCGGTGCGGTCATCAACTCGGCCGAGGAGCAGGCCCTGACCGTCACGGTCGATCTCCGGACCAACAGCCTGTTGGTCGGCGGCACCGAGCACTACGTCGCCCTGGCCAGCGAGATCATCGAGACCCTCGATGCCAGCCCCGCCCAGGAACGCCAGACCGAGGTCTATCGGCTGCGCAACACCCGGGCCCGCGACATCGAGGCGCCCCTGCGCAGTTTCCTTCAAGAGGACATCCAGCGGATGACCAGCATCCTCGGTCCCGCGGCGGTGGGCACCGTCCAGAACATCCTCGAACGCGAGGTCAGCATCGTGGCCGAGACCAACAGCAACACCCTGCTCATCTCCGCCAGCCCCCGGTACTTCGACCAGGTGCGCAAGCTCATCGAGGAACTCGACCAGCCGCAGGAGCAGGTCCTCATCCAGGTGCTCCTGGCCGAGGTCACCCTCGACAACACCACCGAGCTGGGCGTCGAGTGGAGTTATTTCCGGGGAGGCGATCCTTCGATCGAGACCGGCACCGACTTCAGCCTCAACGACGCGCTCCAGAGTTTCGGTGGCTATTACGCCGCGTTGAGCGGCAGCGATGTGCAGGTGTTGCTGCGCGCCCTGGAGGATGACGGCCGGCTCGAGATCCTGAGCCGACCCCAGATCCTCACCGCCGACAACATGGAGGCCCAGATCAACATCGGCCAGCGGGTGCCGCTGGTCACCGGCAGCCAGGTCACCCCGCAGGGGGGCACGATCAACCAGTTCAACTACGAGGACGTCGGTGTCATCCTGACCGTCACCCCGCGCATCAGTCCCGACGGGTTCGTGCGGCTGGACGTCGAGCCGACCATCAGCGCCTTGAGCAGCTCCTCGGTGCAGGTCAGTCCGGGCCTCGAAGTGCCCATCATCAACCAGCGCACCGCCAGCACCACCGTCACCGTGCGCAGCGGGGAATCGGTGCTGATCGGCGGCCTGATCGGCAGCACCGAGGACACCCGCACCCGCAAGATCCCGGTGTTGGGCGACATCCCCCTGCTGGGGAACCTGTTCCGGAGCAAGAAGGCCAAGCAGGGCCGCAACGAGCTGTTGATCGTCCTGACGCCCCAGATCCTCAGCAAGAGCGAGGTGGCCGGCACCACCATGGACACCGGCGAATACAGCCGTCGCGAGATCCTCGGTTCGGACATCATCCACCAGCCCGAGCGCGATCCCATCCAGTCCCGGATCCTGCGGGAGTTGCATCCGGACCGGGCGGTTTATCAGAGCCGGACCAACACGGTGGCGCCGGCGGCCCCGGCGGCCCGGCCGGCCGAAAACGATCCGTGGCTCGACCCATGAGCCGGACCGCCCGCTTGATCCGCCCGGTCCTGGCGCTCGCCGGCCTGGTCCTCTGGGCCGGCGCGGGGGTCGGATGTCGTTCCCTTCCGGCCGAGGCCGGTCCCATCCGCCGCCTGTACCTGATCACCACGCCGGTGGCGTTGAACCTCGACCAAGTGCCCGGCCCGGAAGGGGTGGGGGTGAACCTGTTCGGCTTCGGCCGGCGGGCCAAGGCCGTGGCGCTGCCGCCGGGCGAGGTCGAGTTCATCGCCTACGACGAGGCGGGGATTCTGGAGGAGCCGCCCCGGCCGTTTCGTCGGTGGCGGTTCACGGTGGAGGAATTGCGGTCGCGGCGTCTGCGGGCGGCGATCGGCGAGGGCTACCGGCTGCTTCTGGTGTGGGCTCCCAGGGAACCGCTCGGTCACCGGCTGTCGCTGATCTGTCGTTACCGGCCGGCCGGCGGCGGGCCGGAGGTGGTTTCCGAGCCGAGCACCATCCGCCTGGGGCCGCCGCCCCGCTGAAGCCCGGGAGGCTTGACGCCCCCGCCATCCTTCAGCTTAATGTCGGCCATCAGTCGCCCCTGATTCCCACCCGGGCGGGTGCGTGGAGCGGCGGCGCTGGGAACCGACCGGACCCGAGACATGGAAAAACTGGCCACAGCCGATGCCATCCTCCGCCGCAAGGGGCGGCAGGTTTACTGGGTGTCGCCGGACACCACCGTGTTCGAGGCGCTGAAGGTGATGCGCGAGAAGAACGTCGGCGCGCTCTTGGTCATGGAGGACGACCGCCTGGTGGGGATTTTCTCCGAGCGGGACTACGCCCGCAAAGTCGCCATCGAAGGCCGCGACTCCCGCGTGACACCCGTGCGCGACATTACCACCAAGCCCGTGCACACCATCACCCCGCAGACCCCCATCTCCGAGTGCATGGAGATGATGTCCAAGTACCGCGTCCGGCATCTGCCGGTGCTCGAGGACGACCGGGTGGTCGGGGTGATCTCGGTGGGCGACGTGGTCCAGTGGATCATCGAAGCCCAGAGCGCCACGATCGACCAGCTCCAGTCCTACATCACCGGCGCCTATCCCGGTTGAGCCGCCCGGTTCACCGGCCACCGGGATGCCTTCCCGCGGGCTTCTTGCCCGAAGAGAACAGGGGGCTACCTTCGGTGCGATGAAAACGATCAGCATCGTGTACTACTCCGGGGCCGGTCATACGGCCCAAATGGCCGAAGCCGTCGCCCAGGGCGCCCGGTCGGTGCCCGACACCCGGGTCCATCTCCTGCGAATCCAAGGGCAGGACATCGTCGAGGGCCGGTTTCGCAACGAGGAGCTGCTCAAAACGCTCGACGCCAGCGACGCCATCATCTTCGGCTCGCCCACTTACATGGGCAGCGTGGCCGGCCAGTTCAAATGCTTCGCCGACGCCACGGCGGAGCGGTGGTTCGGCCGGGCATGGGCCGGGAAGCTGGCCGCCGGCTTCACCGTTTCCGGCGGTCCCAGCGGCGACAAGCTCAACACGCTCGTTTACCTCGCCCTCCTGGCCGCCCAGCACGGCATGATCTGGGTGGGCAACGACCTCATCCCCTACGGCGACGACCAGGGCCGCAACCGGCTCTCCGCCTACCTCGGGGTGATGGGCCAAGCCATGCAGGAGCCGCCCGAGGAGAAACCCGACGCCGCCGACAAGGCCACTGGAGAATACCTGGGCCGGCGCGTGGCCGAACTGGCCGCCCGACTCGGCTGACCCCGGCCAGGTTCGCTGGTCACCGGCGCCCGCCAAGGGGCGCCGCTTTTTTTTGAAGGTTAGCGACGATGAAACTTGACACCCGGATCGGTTAACCCCTCCAATGACGCGGCAACCATGAAAACCCATCGCATCTCATTCGGGGCGCAGCGGTTGGCCACCGCGGGCTGGCTGCTGGCCGTCGGTCTGGCCGGTCAGACCTTGGCCGCCAGTTTCCGAGGCAACTATCCCATCGGGGTCGAAGGCCTGAAGGGCGGCACCC
>RFJD01000057.1 GCA_003695015.1 Verrucomicrobiota bacterium
CCCCGCCGCCACCACCACCGCCGCCCTCGGACGAGGAACTGATCAAGTCCCCCATGATCGGCACCTTCTACCGGGCACCGGCCCCCGACGCGTCGCCCTACGTCGAGGTCGGCTCGGAGGTCACCCCGGAAACGGTCGTGTGCATCATCGAGGCCATGAAGGTGATGAACGAAATCAAGGCCGAGACCCACGGGGTCATCACCGAGGTCCTGGCCGAAAACGGCAAGCCGGTCGAGTTCGGCCAGCCGTTGTTCAAGATCCGGCCGCGCTGAATGATCGCCGCGGCCTCCACGCCCCCACCGCCCGCCCGGCCTGCCCGCCGGACACCCAATCGGTGAGTTCCCCTCGATGTTCGAAAAAATCCTGATCGCCAACCGCGGAGAAATCGCCGTGCGGATCATCCGCACGTGCAAGGAAATGGGCATCAAGACCGTGGCCGTCTATTCCGAGGCCGATGCCCACTCGATGCACGTCCAGATGGCCGACGAAGCCGTCTGCATCGGCCCCGCGCCCAGTTCGGAGAGTTATCTCCGGATCGACCGCATCATCAGCGCCGCCGAAATCACGGATGTGGACGCCATCCATCCCGGCTACGGCTTTCTCTCCGAGGATCCCAAGTTCGCCGAGATCTGCGAGAGCTGTAACATCAAGTTCATCGGCCCCAGCGCCAAGGCCATGCAGGCCCTCAGCGACAAGGCCGTCAGCCGCGAACTCGCCAAGAAGGCCGGCGTCCCCATCCCCCCCGGCTCCGAGGGCGTGGTCGAAACCGAGGAGGACGCCGTCGCCATCGCCCAGAAAATCGGCTACCCGGTCATGCTCAAAGCCGTCGCCGGCGGCGGCGGCCGCGGCATGCGGGTCGCTCACAACGACATCTCGCTGAAGAAGAACTTCCACATGGCCAAGTCCGAGGCCGAGAAGGCCTTCGGCAATCCCGGCGTTTACCTCGAGAAGTACTTCGAGAATCCCCACCACATCGAGTTCCAGATCCTCGGGGACGGCCGCGGCAACATCATTCACCTGGGCGAAAGGGACTGCTCCGTTCAACGCCGCCACCAAAAGCTCGTCGAAGAAACCCCCTCCCCCCTCATCGAGCAGCGGTTCAAGGACCTCCGCAAGAAGATGGGCAAGGCGGCCATCCGCATCGCCCAAGCCGCCGGCTACACCAATGCCGGGACCGTCGAGTTCATCGTCGATGACAAGGGGAACTACTACTTCCTCGAGGTCAACAAGCGCATTCAGGTGGAACACCCCGTCACCGAGGAGGTGACCAACACCGACCTCATCCGCCTCCAGATCCTCATCGCCGCGGGCGAGTGCCCCAAGCTGTCCCAAAGCAACGTCCGCTTCCACGGCCACTCGATCGAGTGCCGCATCAACGCCGAGGATCCCTACGACAACTTCCGCCCCTGCCCCGGCCGCGTCGAAATGTACTACCCGCCCGGCGGCCGGGGCGTCCGCGTCGAGAGCCACGTCTATTCCGGCTACGTCATCCCGTCCACCTACGATTCGATGATCGGCAAGCTCGTCGTCCGGGGCCGGGACCGCACCGCCGCCCTCAACCGCATGAGCCGCGCCCTCGAGGAGTTCATGATCACCGGCATCAAGACCACCATCCCGTTCCTCCAGACCATCATGAAGGACCCGGACTTCCGCCGGGGCAGTTACTCGACCGGCTTCATCGAGCAGCTCCTCAAGCGCGGCGCCGCTTGATCCCGTCCCATGCGTCCCCTCCCGCCTCCCGTTCTGCCGGACCACTCGCCTCAGACGCATCCCCGTCACTACTGCGGTCTGTTCGGCGTTTACGGCCACCCGCGGGCCGCCGAACTGACCTTTTACGGCCTCTACGCCCTCCAACACCGCGGCCAGGAAAGCGCCGGCATCGTCGCCTGCCGGGACAACCGCTTCCACGTCCACCGCGGCATGGGGCTGGTCCCCCAGGTCTTCAACAGCGACATCCTCGAACGCCTGCCGGGCCCCATGGCCATCGGCCACACCCGCTACTCGACCACCGGCGACAGCCACCCCCGCAACGCCCAACCCCTCACCGCCGAGGGACTGGGCGGCCCCGTCGCCGTCGCCCACAACGGCAACCTCACCAACGCCGCCCGCCTCCGGGCCGAACTCGAACGCCAGGGCGCGATCTTCCAAACCACCACCGACAGCGAGATCATCCTCCACCTCCTCTCCCACCCCGCCAACGGCTCCCGCGAACCGGCCCTCAGCCGCGCCATCCGCCACCTCCAGGGGGCCTTCTCCCTGCTGCTGATGACCCACCGGGAACTCATCGGCATCCGCGATCCCCACGGCTTTCGCCCCCTCTCCCTGGGCCGCATTCGCCTGGAGGACGGCCGCAAAGCCTGGGTCCTCGCCAGCGAGACCTGCGCCTTCGACCTCATCGAGGCCGAACACGTCCGCGACGTGGACCCCGGCGAAGCCGTGATCATCGACGAAAACGGCCCCCACAGCGTCCAGCTCTTCCCCGAGCACCGGCGGCGCGCCTTCTGCATCTTCGAGTACGTCTATTTCGCGCGTCCGGACAGCATCATCTCCGGCCGCAACGTCCACCAGGTCCGCGTGGCCATGGGACGCCAGCTCGCCCGCGAACATCCCCGCAAGGCCGACATCGTCGTGCCCATCCCCGACAGCGGCAACTGCGCCGCCCTCGGCTACTCCCTCGAATCCGGCATCCCCTTCGAAATGGCCTTTGTCCGCAACCACTACGTGGGCCGCAGCTTCCTCCAGCCCTCCGAGCTCATCCGCCATTTCAACGTCCGGGTGAAGCTCAACCTCATTGCCGACTTGGTCCGCGGCCGCCGCGTGGTGGTCGTGGATGACTCGATCGTCCGGGGCAACACCTGTCGCCAGCGCGTCACCAACCTCAAGGAAGCCGGCGCCAAGGAGGTCCACGTCTTGGTCAGTTGCCCCCCTCACCAGCACCCCTGCTACTACGGCATCGATTTCCCGCAACGGTCCCAACTGATGGCCGCCCAGCACAGCCTCGAGGAAATCCGCAAGTTCCTCCGGGCCGATTCCCTCGGCTATCTCTCCCAGGAAGGCATGGTCGAGGCCACCGGGCTCTCCCCCGACTCCTTCTGCATGGCCTGCTACGACGGCTGCTACCCGGTCGCCTGCGAGGAACCGGTCCGCAAGGAAGCCATGGAAGACCGGGCGGTGGCCCCGTGGACCCTCGGACGTGAGCTGATCGAGGCCGACCGCCAGCGGCGCCTTTTTTGAGACGGACGGCCTTCCCCGCGCAACAAGGGCTTGCCTCCCGCCGCCTTTTGCCCTATGGCAGCCCCGCAGCCGCGACCGGCCGCTACCCGGACGCCGGCCTCCCCCGGCGCCGGTCACCCCGACCCGACAACGAACGTCCGCTTCCGGTCGCCCCATTCACCATGAGCATGCTCGAAAACAAAACCGGCATCGTCTTCGGAGTCGCCAACCATCGCTCCATCGCCTGGGGCATCGCCCGGGCATGGGCCGACGCCGGCGCCCGCCTCGCCCTCGCCTACCAGGGCGAACGGGTGCGCGACCGCGTCGCCGCCCTGGCCGCCGAACTGGGACCCGAGGTCCCCATCATCCCCTGCGATGTCACCGATGACGCCCAGATCGATGCGGCCTTCGAAACCTGCCGCCGGCACTTCGGGCGCCTGGACCTGATGCTTCACTCGATCGCCTACGCCCCCAAGGAAGCCCTCGAAGGCCGCTTCATCGACACCAGTCGCGAGGCCTTCCGCATCGCCCACGACATCAGCGCCTACTCGCTCGTGGCTCTGGCCCGCGCCGCCGCCCCGCTCATGACCGAGGGCGGCAGCATCCTGGCCCTCAGCTACTACGGGGCCGAAAAGGTCGTCCCCCACTACAACGTCATGGGCGTGGCCAAGGCCGCCCTCGAAGCCTCGACCCGCTACCTCGCCTACGACCTCGGCCTCTCCCGCATCCGCGTCAATTGCATCAGCGCCGGCCCGGTCAACACCCTCGCCGCCCGCGGCATCGCCGGCTTCGTGGACATGCTCAAACACTACGAGGCCAAAGCCCCGCTCCGCCGCAACGTCACCCTCGAGGAAATCGGCGCCACGGCCACCTTCCTCGCCAGCAACGGCGCCGCCGCCATCACCGGCCAGGTCATTTACGTGGACGCCGGCTACCAGATCATGGGAATGTGACCCCGTGAACGCGAAAGCCTCCCTCCCCGCCGCCCTGTGGCTCGCCGTCTCCCTGGCGGTGCTGGCCCCCTCGGGCTGCATGCCGCCCCCCTCGGTCCCGCGTTATGCCATCCCGCCCATCGGCGCCAGGTGCACGATCCAGTTCCGCCGCGACGCCCTCGGCGCGGCCGCCAAGCTACCCGTACCGCCCCGCGCCGACTCCATTAACGGCGCCGAAACCTCGATCACCGGCCGCCTCAAACAGTTCACCACCGACTGGATCGTGCTCGATGTCGGAGGCAAGGAGGTATGGATCGCCAAGAGCGTTGTCCTGCTGATCGAGGTCGAGCCCCCGCCCGGCAAGGATCGCTCGGAGTAGCTTCCCGGCGCCCGCTCCCGGCCGGCCCGCACGAGGCCGGCATTTTTTTCGAAATCGGTGCGTGAGTCGCCCGCCGTCGGGGTAAGTCTTGGGCGATGAGCATGAAAAAGCATTTGAAGTGGGCAACCGCCCTCCTCGCGGCCGGGGCTCTCTGCCTTGCGACCCTGGCCGCCCAGCCGGAATGGAAACCGCTCAAACCCAAGCCCTATCCCCTCGACAAATGTATGGTCAGCGGGGAGAAGCTCGGCGAAATGGGGCAACCCTTCCGGCTCGTCGCCCAAGACCGCGAGTTCCTCTTCTGCTGCAAGGGCTGCGTCAAGGACTTCCAGAAAGACGTCGCCGGCTTCATCCGCCGCCACGACGAAGCATGGAAGAAGGTCAAACCCTACCGGGCCGACACCTGCATCGTCTCCGGCGAGAAGCTCGGGGAAATGGGCAAGCCGGTCGGGTTCGTTTATCAAGGCTACGAGGTCCGCCTCTGTTGCAAGAGCTGCCGCAAGGATTTCGATAAGGAACCCCAAGCCTACCTCGAAAAG
>RFJD01000319.1 GCA_003695015.1 Verrucomicrobiota bacterium
AGCCGCCGGAGCCGGGGGAGGCGTGGGAGCGGCCGGGGCTGGCGGCAGCGACACGACCTGCCCCTCCACGGTGCGCTTGAGCTTGATGCGGAACCCCTCCTTCTCCAATTCGAACTCGGAGAGGGAGTTTTTCTTCATCAGGTCGATGATGACCTTGATCTCTTTCAAATCCACGGCGTGAACGGGTTGGGAACCGGCCGGTGTTGTGTCCGACCCGGGGTCACCGGGCCTAAGTTCGTGAATGCGAGGCAGTTAGCCGCTTTACCCGCATTCCTTTCAACGGCGCGCAGCGTAACAGCCCGGTGACAGGGCGTCAAGCCGGGGGCGGCCCGTGTGTCGCTCCTCGATCAGGGCTACTTCATCTGGGGGGCAGAAGAAGCTGGGAGGGGATGGCCTTTTCGCGAAAGCGCCAAACCCATGCGGTCGCTTGGGGCCGGACTCGGGTGTCGCGAAGTTCCAACCGACGCCCCGGAAGCGAAGGCTCGATCAAGTCCGGATGCGGCCGAGCGAGGAAGAGGAACAGGAGCGTTTCGAGCAGCGGTTCGAAAAGGAGCATGACCTGCGCTGTGCCCGCCTCGGCGGCCCCGGTCGCCAGTATGGGGCCGGGGTCGAGGCCCATGAGTGGCCTTGATCCCTTTCAGCGGAGCCGCCCCGCAAACCCAGGCCCGAGCCTTTATGGTGCAGGCATCCTGGCTGCGGTTTTCTGTCGTTCAGCGGGGCCGTTCCACACACCAAGGCCCGGGACGAAAGCTGGGTTGGACTCCGCGGCCGGGAACCCTTCACCCGCATCGGGTGGTCAACCACAGCCGCTCCTTGGTCTTGCCCGATTCGGGCCGTCAAGCCAACCCAGCCGCCTGGTCGCCGGGACCGTCTCCGAAGCGGCTCCACGCGGACCAGCGCCAGCGCTGGATCCTCTGAATTGGGAAACGCCAAGACGCGAAGCCGCCAAGGTCTGGACTTGGGACTAACCACAAAGGACACAAAGGACACAAAGACACAAAGGCGTTCGCGAAGTTGGGGGGATGTCCGGTCGCCCTATCGGGCTTGGTGTCCTTGGTGTTCTTCGTGGTGGAAGAGGCGTTTTACCCCCCACAAAGGCTGAAGATGCGACAGGGATTGAGACAGAGCCCCGAAGGGGCAGACGAAATCCAGCCCCGGGCAACGCCCGGGGTTCAAAGGAGCCAACCCAATGGTCAGCCCTGAAGGGGCGACACGGGAGCCCTCAAGGGGAACCCGCCAGCCCCCCCAAGTCGGCGGCCCAAGGTGGCCAGTCTCGACGGTTCCGGACTTTGGTCCGCCCTTTCAGGGCTGTGCAAGGATGCGGATGACGGCCGCCGTTCCCGGGGCGTTGCCCCAGGCAGGGGTTTGCAAGGTGCCGTTGGCGCGTGGAGCAGGCAGCTTCGCCGGCTGGAGGCCAGCCGGCGTACAAGAAGCCTCTTGGCTCGCTCAACGGGTCGGGGAGATCGGTTGCCTCCCTTGGGCACGGAGACCGGCGTCGGGAAGCGCGGTTTCCCGGCGCAGCGAACCCTTGGGGATTGTGGCCGCCGCCAGGCTCGGCCATCATCCGGGCTCATGGCCAGTCGCACATGCATTCTTTCGGTTTGTTTCCTTCTGGGTGTGGGGCGGGCGGACATCCCGCTGCCCGAACATCCGCGGCCGGATTTCCAACGGCCGGACTGGGTGAACCTCAACGGCTCGTGGCAGTTCCGGTTCGACGCCGCGGACGCCGGTGAGCGGGAGCAGTGGTTCGCCGGCGAAACGGAGTTCCCGCTCCGCATCACCGTGCCTTTTCCCTGGGGCTCGGCCCTTTCGGGTGTCGGGAACCAAACCGACGTCGGCTGGTACCGGCGGAGCATCCGCGTGCCCGGGTCGTGGGAGGGCCGGCGGGTGTATCTGGTGATCGGGGCGAGCGACTGGCACACGACCGCCTGGCTGGACGGGCATCTCCTGGGCAAGCACCGGGGCGGGTACACGCCGTTCGAGTTCGATTTGACCGAGTGGGTTCGGCCCGGCGAGGAACAGATCTTGGTGGTGCGGGTGGACGACCGGCCGCACCCGTTCAAGCTGGAGGGCAAACAGGGTTACGGTCCGGCCAAGGGCATCTGGCAGACGGTGTACCTCGAGGCGCGTCCGGAGACGCATTTGGAGTATCTGCATTTCCTGCCGGACATCGACGCCGGGAAGGTGACGGTCCGGGGCAGCGTGAGCCGGCCGCCCCGGCAGGGGACGCGGCTCGAACTGCGGTTTCTGACCGGCGGACTGGAGCCGGCGGTTCGACCGCTCGACCCGAATTCGCGCGAGTTCACCTTCGAAGTGCCGATTCCGCATGCCCGGCTCTGGTCGCTCGAGGATCCGTTCCTCTACGAGGTGGAGGCCGCGCTCGAGGGCCCGGGCGGCGGCGATCGCGTGCGCACCTACTTCGGCATGCGGAAGATCAGCGCGGTGAAGCTTCCCGGGTTGGGGCACCCGTACATCGCCCTCAACAACCGGCCCATCTACATCGAGAGCACGCTCGATCAGGCCTATCACCCGGAAGGGTTCTACACATGGCCCAGCGACGCGTTCATGCGCGACGAGATCCTGCGCACCCGCCGGCTGGGTCTGAACATGCAGCGCATCCACGTGAAGATCGACCTGCCGCGGAAACTGTACTGGGCCGACCGGCTGGGGGTGTTGCTCATGTGTGACGTGCCCAACAGTTGGGGCGAGCCGGACGCCGAGATGCGGTTCGAGGTCGAGACCGCTCTGCGGGGGATGATCCGGCGCGACTTCAACCATCCGGCGATCTTTTGCTGGGTGCCGTTCAACGAGACGTGGGGGCTGTTCACGCGGCGGGACGGCCGGCGTGCGTACCTGCCGGAAACCCAAGAATGGGTGGCCTCGATCTACGACTTGGCCAAGCGACTGGATCCGACCCGGCTGGTCGAGGACAACTCGCCCTGCAATTACGACCATGTGGCCACGGACATCAACTCCTGGCACGCCTACCTCCCCGGCTACGAATGGAAGAGCCGGCTGGACCAAATCTGCCGGGACACCTTCCCGGGTTCGGAGTGGAACTTCATCGGCGGGCGGAAACAAGCCGGCCAGCCGCTGCTCAACAGCGAGTGCGGCAACGTGTGGGGCTATGAGGGGAGCACGGGCGACTGCGATTGGAGCTGGGACTACCACATCATGATCAACGAATTCCGCCGTCATCCCGAGGTTTGCGGCTGGCTCTACACCGAGCATCACGACGTGATCAACGAGTGGAACGGCTACTACCGCTACGACCGCTCGGAGAAGGATCCCGGATTCGCCGAACTGGTCGAGGGCATGAGCCTGCGCGACCTTCACGCCCCGTTCTACATCTCGACCGGCAGTGATCTGTGCCGGGACGTCGCCCCCGGCGGCGAGGTCGAGGTGCCGTTGTACGCCTCGTTCACCACCGACCGGGCGCCGGCAGACCGGCTGCGGCTGCGGGTTTACACATACGGTTGGGATTCGTTGGGTCGGGGCGTGTGGGTTGGCGAAAGCACGCGGTGGGTGCGGTTCGAACCGTGGCTGCACCGGGAGCTGGAGCCCCTGCGGCTGACCATGCCGGAGGAACCGGCCCTGATCATCGCCGCCCTGATGCTCGAAACGCCGTCGGGCAGCGTGTTGCATCGCAACTTCACCACCTTCCGCGTCACCACCGGCGAACCGTTGCCGCGGGACGAGGTGAAGGTGATCGACGGCGCGCGGTGCCGGGTCCTGCGGTTTGCGCCCGACAGCTTCATCAAGGCCGCATGGTCGCTGAAGCAATGGAACGTGCTGGGCGGCCTGAAGGTCAACGGTGCGGGCCACGGCTTCTTCGAGTACGAAGTGCGTTGGCCAGAGGGGCTGGTGGCGGACGGCGTCGGCGGGGCGACGTTGGTCTTCGAAGCCGGGGCCAAGCAACTCTTCGGCAAGGATCGCGAGAACGCCGGGCGTCTGGAGGGAGACTACATGCGGGGACAAGGCGCGCACGATCCGGGCCTGAACCCGAACGCCTATCCGATGACCGACACGGTGAAGTTTCCGAGCGCCGTGCGGGTGCGGATCAACGGGCGGGCGGCGGAGGTGATCGACCTGCCGGACGACCCGGCCGATCACCGGGGCATTCTTTCCTGGCACGCCCAGTTGCGGGACCGCCGTCTGCGCGAGGCCGGTTCGTACGGCTATCTCTGGCATGTGACCGTTCCGCCGGAAGCGGTGGAGGAAGCCGCCCGCAGCGGCCGGTTCGTGGTGCGGTTCGAGGTCGATCCTTCCCTGCCGGGCGGCCTGGCTCTTTATGGCGAACGGTTCGGCCGTTATCCGATCGATCCCGCCCTGGTGTTGGAGCTGAAGCCATGAGAGGGGCCATGAACGCGCGGGCTCTTGGTGCTGTCGGGTTGGTGTTTGCGATCCTGGCGGGCGCCGCCGCCAGTGGCCGGGCGGCCGTGGTCCACGTTTCGCCGGGAGGCAGCGACGACGCGGCCGGCACGCCCGAGCGCCCGTTGGCCACCTTGCGCGCGGCGGTGGCGCGGCTGCGGGCGGTCGGTCCGGGCGAAGAACGCCGGATCGTTGTTCACGGCGGCGATTACTTCGAGGCCGGGTGCGTGCTCGGGCCGGAGGACTCCGGCTTGCAGATCGAGGCGGCGCCGGGCGAGACGCCGGTGCTTTACGGCGGGCGACCGATCACGGGTTGGGAGGAGGAGGAACCCGGCATCTGGAGCGCACCCTTGCCGGCGTACGGGGCGGGGTTGGCCGGGGTTCCGGGCGAGTTGCTTTCCGGCGAATGGGCCGTGCGCTGGCTGCTGGTCGAAGGCGAGTCGCGGCCGCGGGCCCGGTATCCCGCCGAGGGCCGGCTCGAGCACCAGTCGCGGTTCGACGTCCGCTGGATGAGCAGCACCGGGGGTGGTTGGCAGCGGAAACCGACCCGGGAGGAGTTGACCACGATGAAGTGTCGGCCGGGCGACATCCCGGAGGGGTTCGAGCCGCGGAACGCCGAGGTCACCGTTTACCACATGTGGGACGAATCGGTGGTGGGCGTGGCGGCATGGAAGCCGGCCGAGCAACGGCTGGTCTTCTCGGGTCCCTGCGGCCATCCCCCCGGCGCTTTCGGCGTGCGGGAGTACGTCATCTGGAACACGCGGGAGGGGTTGTCCGAGCCCGGCCGTTGGTACCACGACCGCGTGCGCCAACGGCTGGTTTACCGGGTGCGGCCCGGGGAGGACCCGCGCCGGATGCGCATCGTGGCGCCGACCCACTTCACGATTCTGAAGCTGCACGGGACGCGGGAACGTCCGGTCGAGCGCGTTATCGTCCGCGGATTGACCTTCCGGGCGACCACGGTGCCGCTGGAGGCGGCGGGATTCGCGGCGGCGCGGTTCGACGGCGCCCTGTCGCTGGTCAACGTGCGGGGCGTGGTCTTGGAGGGGCTGCGGGTGGACGGGGTGGCCGGACACGGCATCGACAGCCGCGGGCTGGTCGAGGAAGTGACCGTGTGTGGATGTGAAGTGGCCCATTGCGGTGCGGGTGGTTTGTACGTGGGGGGCGACCACGTCCGGCTCGAAAAGAACCGCATCCATCACATCGGCCGAAGCTATCCAAGCGCGGTGGGCATTTTCCGGGGCGGGCGCGACTCGGTGGTGGCGCGCAACGAGCTGTTCGAGTGCACCTATTCGGCGATCAACTACGGCGGGGTGGGCAATGCCGTCGTCAGCAACCTCATTCACCGGTGCATGACCGTGATGCACGACGGGGCGGCCATCTACCTGTTCGCCGCCACCAACTGCCTCGTCCGGGGCAACGTCGCCCGGGACATCCCGGACACCGGCGGGTACGGCTCCTCGGCCTACTACTTGGACGAACGCAGCCAGCGTTGCGCCGTCGAGGGCAACCTCTCGGTCGGCGTGGCCCGTCCGCTCCACATGCACATGGCCACCAACAACGTCGTCCGGAACAATGTCTTCCTGGTCGAAGGAAACGCCCGGCTCACCTTCCCGCGGTGTCGCGACTTCGTCATGGAGGGCAACGTCCTGTACGCGACGGGCGGCATCCGGGTCGAGAACGTGGGGGGCATTGCCCGTTGGGAGCGCAACCTGTTCTTCAGCGGGACGGGCCGGTGCCAATGGATTCGCCAGGAGAACTACCGCAACCGGGGCGAAACAGGGGCGCCCGGGGGTGTGGTTCTGGCCGATCCGATGTTCGTGGACCGCGCCCGGCTGGATCTGCGGTATCGGGAAGGATCGCCGGCGCAGGCGCTGGGGTTGCGGCCGTTGGACCTTGGAGCGGCGGGGCCGCCCGGTCCCCGGCCGGGCCGGTGAGCGTGGGGGGACTTGAGTCATCGAGGTCCGAGCCCCCAAGATGGCGGCATGCGGGTGTTGATCGTCGAAGACGAACCCAAGGCTGCCACCTACCTTCGCAAGGGGTTGACGGAAAACGGGTACGTCGTGGATGTGGCCGACACCGGAGAGGACGGCCTGCACCTGGCGCGGACAGGGGGCTACGACCTGATCATCCTGGACGTGATGCTGCCGGGGCTGGACGGCTGGGAAGTGTTGCGGCGACTCCGTGCCGAGGGCAACGAAACGCCGGTGTTGTGTCTGTCCGCCCGGGGCGAGGTTGAGGATCGGGTTCGGGGTTTGGAGCTGGGCGCCGATGACTACCTGGCCAAGCCGTTTGCCTTTTCCGAACTGCTCGCCCGCATGCGCTCCATCCTCCGCCGGGGGCCGGTGTGGCATCCCGAGGTGCTCCGGGTGGCGGACTTGGAAGTGGACCTCGTGCGGCACCGGGCCTCCCGCGCCGGGAAGCGGCTCGACCTTACGCCGAAGGAGTTCGCCTTGCTGTCCCTGTTGATGCGGCGGCGGGGCGAGGTCCTCTCCCGCACCGTCATCGCGGAGCAGGTTTGGGATTTGCATTTCGACAGTGACACGAACGTGGTGGACGTCGCCATCCGGCGTTTGCGGCGCAAGGTGGACGACGAATTTCCGGTCAAGCTGATCCGGACCGTGCGGGGGTTGGGCTATGTGCTCGACGACGCGTGAGGGGGCGGCCCGGGAGGTTGCGGGCGGGCCGGGCCGGTCGGTCGGGGACCGAAGCTACTCGTTGGTCCGCCGGCTGGTGGGGTGGCAGGTGGCCACCTCGGCCGCCCTGCTGGCTTTGTTGGGGACGATCCTGAACCTGTCCCTGAGCCGGGCGCTTTCCCAGCGGCATGTGGCCTTTCTCCGCAACAAGGCGGCGTTGATCGAGCGGTTGTTTCTGGAAGCGCCCCGCAGCGAGGCGCTGACCAACGAAGTCACCCACGAAGCCGGCGAGGGAGCGGTCCGGTACTTCATCCGCATTCGGGACGTCGCGGGGCGGGTGGTGATCGAGACGCCCGGCAGCGAGCGGGCGCTGCCACCGACGTGGGAAGAACCGGTCCTGCCCGGAGGGGGCGACGGCGATTCGTCGCGGCCGATTCTGCGGGAAAAGCCGGGCTGGCTTTACTGGGTGCAGGTCCTTCGGGATTCGGGCGGCGCGCCGGTGGGGCGGATCGAACTGGCCATGGACGTGGCCGAGGACGGCCGTTTCCTGGCCGGTTACCGGCGGTTGTTGGTGGTGACGTTGCTGGCGGGACTGGTCGCGGCGGCCGGCGTCGCCCACTGGACTGCCCGCCGCAGCCTGCGGCCGCTTCAGGTCCTGGTGGAGCGGACCCAAGAGGTCGATGCCGATCATTTGGGCAGCCGTATTCAGGCCGCCACCTGGCCGGTGGAATTGCGCCGGTTGGCCGACGCTCTCAACACCATGCTGGAACGGCTTCAGCAGTCCTTCGAGCGGCTTGGCCAGGTCTCCGCCGAGCTGGCCCACGAACTCCGCACCCCCTTGAGCAATTTCCGGGGCGAGGCCGAGGTGGCCCTTTCCCGGGCGCGATCGGCCGAGGAATACCGCGCCGTCCTCGAGTCCGGTTTGGAGGAAACCGACCGGCTGCTGCGGTTGATCCAGGACATCCTGTTCCTGGCCCGCACGGAGCAGACCGGCCTGCCACAGCGGCAACGTCTTTCGCTTCGGCAGGCCTTGGGGCCGGTGATGGAGTTCTACGAGCCGGTGGCCGAGGACAAGGGCGTGAGCTTGCTTTGGGAGGGGGAGGCGACCCTCGAAGGCGAACCACGGCTGCTCCAAAGGGCCATCGGCAACCTGCTGGCCAATGCCATCCGCCACACCCCGGCCGGCGGCATGGTGAAACTCGCTTGCGAGACCCTTCCGGACGGCACGGTGGAGATCACGGTGCAGGACACCGGCGAGGGGATCCCTGTCGAGGCGCAACCGCACGTTTTCGATCGTTTCTACCGCGTGGCCGGCCGGCGCGATCCGGCCCGCGGCGGGACGGGATTGGGCCTGGCGATCGTCCAGTCCATCGTACGAGTCCACGGCGGCACGATCCGGCTGTGGAGCGAACCCGGCATGGGCGCGTGTTTCACCCTCCAATTCCCTCCTTCCCGACAGACCCGGCCGGGCGGGTGAAGATTACGAAAATGTAATGTTGCTGTCAGCGTTCCGAAAGGATCGCTTCTTTATGCTGGCGTCATGATTGTCAGGCGTTTTCCACGGTCCCGCAGGCCATCCCGTCCGGTCGGGATGGGACGGGGGGGCGCTGGGCGCCTGGCTTCCGATCGCAACGTCGAGGTTCGAGATCAAACCAACCTGAAGAAAGCCATGAGAACGAGAAGCTGTACGCTCTGGAGCCGGCTGGCCGCCGTGGCGGCCATGGCCGGTCTGGCCGTCGGGCTCGGAGCCCGCGCGGCCGCACCGGTTCTGAATGTGGACCGGGATGTTTCCGGGGTCCGAATCACATGGAACGCGGAGGGCGCCCTGGACTTCGTGCTGGAGGCCTCCGACGACTTCGCCACGTGGACCCAAGTCAACCAAAGCATCGTGCGGGAGGAGGATCCTGCCAACCCGGGGAGCTACCTCTACCGGGTGTTCGTGCCGGCCAGCCAGGCGGCCAACTTCTACCGCTTGGTCAACGACGGCCGGACCCAGGCCGCCTACGTCGGCTCGAAGACTTGTGCTCAATGCCACGCCGACAAGTACCAGGAGTTCATCGAGAGCGGCCATCCGTTCAAACTGAACAAGGTGGTCAACGGCGAGCCGCCCAAGTACTTCAGCGACGGCAAGGTCAACGTGCCGGACACCCCCGCCGGCTGGACGTGGGATGACGTTTCCTGGGTGATTGGCGGTGCTCTCTGGAAGGCGCGCTGGATCGACAACGACGGCTACATCGTCACCGGCGACGCCGTGCAGTACAACCTGGCCAACGGCAGCTGGGTGGCCTATCACGCCTCCGATCCGGTGGGCACCAAGCCCTACAATTGCGGCAGTTGTCATACCACCGGGTGGGTGTCGATCGAGGACGGCGGCGTCCACCAGGACGGCCTGCCGGGCATGTGGGGGTCGTTTGCCGAACCGGGCATCGGGTGCGAAGCCTGTCACGGCCCGGGCGGCCGCCACGTGGCCACCCTGTCCAAGACCGAGATCGTCAAGGACACCTCCTCGGCCCTGTGCGGCAAATGCCATGTGCGTGGCGACCCGGCGACCATTCCGGCCAGCGGCGGCTTCATCCGGCATCACGAGCAGTACAATGAGATGCTCTCGGCCGGTCACAAGGTGCTGACCTGCGTGACCTGCCACGATCCGCACGTGAGCGCCCGCCGCGAGATGCCGGGCGCCATCGTCCGGGAATGCACCGACTGCCACGACCCGGCCGAGTACAAGAAGCCGACCAACTTCCACACCCAGATCACCGAGTGTGAGACCTGCCACATGCCGCATGCCAGCAAGAGCGCGGTGGCGGTCAACAAGTACACCGGCGACGTCCGGACGCACATCTTCAAGATCAACCCTGCGGCCGACGGCCAGATGTTCAACGAGGACGGCAGCCTGGCCAACGGGGCCACGGGCGTGACGCTGGCTTACGTCTGCTACCAGTGCCACAAGGATCCCGACGGGGTCGG
>RFJD01000320.1 GCA_003695015.1 Verrucomicrobiota bacterium
AGCGACAGGGGCTGAAGGCCGCGTTCGGCCAGCCGGTCCGCCCGTTGTACCGCTTGGAACGGGCCAAACGGATTCTGAGCCTCGACGCGGATCTGGTTTCCGGCGAGGACGACGCTTGGCGGTTGATCCGTGGCTTCGCGGCGGCGCGAAAGGTCGAGGGTCCCGACGACGAACCGGCGCGGCTGTACGTGGTCGAGAGCCTGATGACGCTGACCGGGTCGGCGGCGGATCACCGTTTGCGCCTGGCACCGAGCCAGATTCCGGCGTTGGCCGCCTGGCTGGCGGCGGAGGTGGTGGCCGCGCGCGGCCAGCGGGAAGCGGCGGGGACGCTGCGGTCGAAGGCTGTCGGCATTCCGGAGGAAGCCCGGAAGTGGGCGACCGAGTGCGCCAAGGATTTGGCGGCCCATCCGGGCGAAACCGTGGTGTTGGCCGGGGCGCGGCAGCCGGCGGCGGTGCATTTCTTGGCGGCGGCGTTGAACGTGGCCCTCGAAGCGGTCGGCAAGCAGGTCGATTACCTGCCGGAAACGCGGCCGGAAGCGGGCGACCTGGCGGCGCTGGTGGACGCCTTGAACGCCGGGCAGGTCCAGACCCTGGTCATCTTGGGTGGCAACCCCGGCCTCACCGCGCCGGCGGACCTGCGCTGGCCGGAGGCCTGCCGCAAGGCGAAGCAGATTTTCCGCCTGGGCGCCCACGAGGACGAGACCTTCCCGCAATGCCAGTGGCACCTGCCGGCGGCGCATTACCTCGAGTCTTGGGGCGACGTGCGGACGGCCGACGGGACCATCACCGCGGTGCAGCCGTTGATCGAGCCGTTGTTCGGCGGAATGACCGCGATCGAAGTGCTGGCGCGGCTGATGGGACGGGAGGTCGTGCGGCCTTACGATTTGGTGCGCGAGACGTTCCGGCAGCAACCGCTCGAAGGTCCCTTCGAGGATGCCTGGGGCCGGTTCCTGCACGACGGCTTCCTGGCGGGGAGTGCGGCCCGGCCGGTGTCGGTCGGGCCGGTGGACATTGCTGGCAAACTGCCGGAAGTCCCGGCGCCGGCGGACCTGAAGGCCAGTCATCTGGACTTGGTGCTCTACCGCGATCCGAAGGTGGACGACGGCCGCGCCGCCAACAACGGCTGGTTGCAGGAGCTGCCGGACCCGATGACCAAGATCACGTGGGACAACGTGGTCCTCATCAGCCGGCGGACGGCCCAGGCGCTGGACATCGAGGTCGTTGACGAAAACAAGAACAACCTCCGCGTGCCGGTGGTCCGGGTGGAGGTGGACGGCCGTTCGGTGGAAGGGCCGGTGTGGATCCAGCCCGGCTTGGCCGATCACACCGTGGCCATCGCGCTCGGTTACGGGCGCGCCCGCGGCGGCCGGATTGCGCGCGGCGCCGGGTTCGACGCCTGGCCGCTCAGCGCCCGGTCGGCGCGGCTCGGTGCTTCCGGGGCGAAGATCACCAAGACCGGCCGCACCTATCCGCTTTCCTGCACCCAGAACCACTGGTTCATGATGGGCCGGCCGATCATTCGCGAGGCGAACCTCGAGGACTACCGGAAGCAGCCGGAGTTCGCCAAGGCGATGGACCTGCCGGATCCGCCCAGCACCCGCCCTCTTTATCCGAACCCGCTGGACAAGGCCTCGCAAAAGGCCCTGCACCAGTGGGCGATGACGGTGGACCTGAACCGCTGCGTCGGCTGCGCCGCCTGTGTCATTGCCTGCCAGAGCGAGAACAACGTCCCCATCGTCGGCAAGGACCAGGTGCGGCGCCATCGCGAGATGCACTGGCTGCGGATCGACCGCTACTTCACCGGGCCGGTGGAGGACCCGCAGGTCATCAACCAGCCGATGATGTGCCAGCATTGCGAGGCGGCGCCCTGCGAGAACGTCTGTCCGGTCAACGCCACCGTCCACAACGAGGAAGGTCTGAACCTGATGGTTTACAACCGCTGCGTGGGCACCCGCTACTGCTCGAACAACTGCCCCTACAAGGTGCGGCGGTTCAACTTCTTCGACTACAACCGGCGGCCCCTGGATCGCCTCTACCAGAGCCCCATCACCAGCCGCACCGACGGCGAGTGGGAGCTGAAGCGCTGGTTCAAGAATCCGGACCGCGGCAGCAAGCCCCAGGACGAGTGGGACCTGTTGAAACTGGCCCGCAACCCGGACGTGACCGTGCGCATGCGGGGCGTCATGGAGAAGTGCACTTTCTGCGTCCAGCGGATCGAGCAGGCCCGCATCGCCCGCAAGGTGCAGGCGCGGGATTCCGGGGACATCCGGGTCCGGGACGGCGAGGTGCTGACCGCCTGCCAGCAGGCATGTCCGGCCGAGGCGATCGTTTTCGGCAACCTGAAGGATCCGCAAAGCCGGGTGAACCGCACCCGTTCGGCCGACCGCGGCTACACCGTGCTGAAGTACCTGGGCGTCAAGCCGCGGGTCACCTACTTGGCGCGGGTCCGCAACCCGAATCCGGCGATGCCGGACTACCGCAAGATGCCTTGGAGCACCGAGGAATTCCTGGAACACGGCGGCGCGCTGCACGGAGCCCATCACGAAGAGGGGCATGCGTCCGGCGAAACGGGCGCCGCCACTGAAACCCATGGCGCGGAGGGAGGTCACTGATGGCTGAGGTCGTGGTCAACGGAGTCAAGATGATGGCCCCGCCCAAGGAGCTGGAGCGGGAGCCCTTGGTGGCCAATCAACGCAGCCTGGGCTGGCTGTCCGACGCCGTCGCCGCCATCGCCGAGCGGCCCACCCCCAAATGGTGGTGGTGGGGCTTCGGCATCAGCGTCACCCTGATGCTGACCTGCTTCGCCATGATCCTCTACCTGATGTCCACCGGCGTCGGTGTGTGGGGTCTGGGGCATCCGGTGATGTGGGGCTGGGCGATCGTGAACTTCGTCTGGTGGATCGGCATCGGCCATGCCGGAACGCTGATCTCCGCCATTCTGTTCCTGCTTCGCCAGCGTTGGCGGACCGCCGTCAACCGCGCCGCCGAGGCGATGACCATCTTCGCGGTCATGTGCGCCGGCATCTTCCCGGTCATCCACGTCGGGCGCATTTGGTTTGCCTGGTGGCTGTTCCCCATTCCCAACGCCAACGGCATCTGGCCGCAGTTCCGCTCGCCGCTGATGTGGGACGTGTTTGCGGTTTCGACCTACTTCACCGTCTCGCTGTTGTTCTGGTACATGGGGTTGATCCCGGACCTGGCAGTGATGCGGGACCGCGCCAAGACCAAGCTGCGCAAGTTCCTCTACGGCTTTTTCTCGCTGGGCTGGCTGGGCGCCAACCGGCACTGGAGCAACTACGAGAAGGCCTACCTGCTGCTGGCCGGCCTCTCGACGCCGCTGGTGCTTTCGGTCCACTCGATCGTGTCCCTCGATTTCTCCGTCTCCCAGTTGCCCGGCTGGCACACCACGATCTTCCCGCCGTACTTCGTCGCGGGCGCGGTGTTCTCCGGCTTCGGCATGGTGCTGACGCTGTTGATCCCGCTGCGGAAGATGTGCGGGTTGGAGGACGTGATCACGCCGCGGCACATCGACCTGATGTGCAAGGTGACCTTGGCGACCGGCACGATCGTGGGCTACAGCTACGCGATGGAGGTGTTCATCGCCTGGTACGGCGGCAACCCGTACGAGCGGTTCGCCTTCTGGAACCGCGCCTTCGGCCCCTACTGGTGGTCCTACTGGATCATGATCTCGTGCAACGTGATCTTCCCGCAGTTGTTCTGGTTCCGGAAGGTCCGGCGCAACCTGGCGGTGGTCTGGGTGCTGTCCATCCTGGTCAACGTGGGCATGTGGTTCGAGCGGTTCGTCATCGTGGTCACCTCCCTGAACCGCGAGTTCCTGCCGGCCAACTGGGGCTACTACGTGCCCACCTGGGTGGACATCTTGACCTACGCCGGCACCTTTGGCCTGTTCTTCACGTTTTTCCTGTTGTTCCTGCGGTTCCTGCCGGTGGTGGCGATCGCCGAGGTCAAGGGCGTCACCCCGCAGGCCGACCCGCACCATCCGCTGGGCGGCGCCGACCGCGTCCCCCACGGTCCGGAGGCGGGGCATTGAGAGGAAGGTGCGATGAGCCCGTGCCCGCGAGTCCACTGAGCCATGAGTGAGTCAGCGACACCCTACGGACTGATGGCCGAGTTCGAGACGCCGGCCGAGGCCCTCCACGCCGCCCAAGCGATCCGCGACCGCGGTTTCCGCCGCTGGGACGTCTATTCGCCCTTCCCGGTGCACGGCATGGACAAGGCGATGGGGCTGAAGAACTCGAAGGTCGGCTGGTTCACCTTCGTGGGGGGCGTGACCGGCTACACGCTGGGCATGCTCATGATCTGGTACATGAACAAGTTCGACTATCCCATCCTGGTCGGTGGGAAGCCCTTGTTCAGCCCCTTCTCGGCTTTTCCGCCCTCGTATGAGCTGACGATCCTGCTGGGGGCCTTCGGCGCGTTGTTCGGCATGCTCATCCTCAACCGCCTGCCCCGCTGGTACCACCCGCTGCTGAAGCACCCGCGCTTCAAGCAGGCCAGCCACGACAAGTTCTACATCGTGATCGAATGCGCCGACCCGGCCTACCGGGAGGAGGAGGTGCGCGAGCTGCTCACCTCGCTGGGCGGCCGGAACGTTGAACTGGTGGAGGACTGAGCATGCGATATCTCCTGGCTTTCTTCGCCCTCCTGACGCTGATCGTGGTCGGCATCGCCGGATTCCGCGGCGGCACCTCCCGCAAACCGCCGATCGAGCTGTTCCCGGACATGGACCGCCAGCCCAAACTGCGCCCGCAGACGCCCGATCCGTTCTTCCCCGACGGCCGCGCCTCGCGCGAACCGGTGCCCGGCACGGTCGCCCGCGGCCAGCCCTTCGAGGACACGCCCTTCAACACCGGCCGGGTCCCCGGCACGACCAACTTCGTCGAGACGCTGCCGGTGCCGGTCACGGCGGCACTGCTCGAGCGCGGTCGGGAGCGGTTCACCATTCATTGCTCGCCCTGCCACGGTCAGCAGGGTGATGGCAAGGGGGTGACCACCAAGCTGGGCATGGCCGTGGTGGGCAACCTGCACGATCCGCGCATCGTCCGGCAGCCGGACGGCGAAATCTTCAACACCCTCAGCTACGGCAAGAACCTGATGCAGGGCTACGCCCCGAACATCGATCTGGCCGATCGCTGGGCCATCGTCGCCTACGTGCGCGCCCTGCAACTGAGCCGGCTGGCCACGCTCGAGGAAGTGCCGGCCGAGCTGCGCGATCAACTCCAGAAGTGACCATGAGCGCCTCCTCCCCAACCTCCCAAGCTTCGCGGATGGATTTGTCCCGCTGGCGCAACGTTCCCAAGTGGCTCATGGCGGCCGGGGGCGCCGGCGCCCTGCTGGGGTTGATCCTGAGCCCGACCCAGTTCGCCTACTCCTGGCTGTTGGCGTTCATGTTCTGCCTCAGCCTGTGCCTGGGGGCGTTGTTCCTGGTGATGATGCATCACCTCTTCGACGCCGGCTGGTCGGTGCCCATCCGGCGGTTCTGCGAGCACATCGCCAATCTGGTCTGGCCCTGGCTGTTGATCCTGTTCATTCCGGTGGCCCTGTTGGCGCCGAAGCTCTACGGCTGGATGCAGGTGGCCAACCCGGAGGCGGATCATGCCCTGCACGCCAAGTGGCCGCTGTTCACGATGGCCGGCTTTTACCTGACCTCGGCCGTCTGCTTCGCCATCTGGATCTGGCTGGCGCGCAACCTGCGGGCTGCTTCGCTGGAACAGGACCGGACCGGGGCGGCCGAGTGCACCTTCCGCATGCGCCGTTACTC
>RFJD01000321.1 GCA_003695015.1 Verrucomicrobiota bacterium
AGGCGTGGTCTTCGACGGCGAACACTGGGCCTGGCCCAAGATCGACGGCGAGCAGGTCTTCGGCAATCCCGTGGGCCCCGGCTGGGCGCGGCAGGGCTCTTTCGCCGATCCCCGCCAGTATCCGTACGGCCCGCTGCCACGGGAACACGCCCACTGGCGCGGACTTTACCTCCACGGCCGCCAAGTGATTCTCAGCTACACGGTCGGCGACATGAGCGTGCTCGAACGGCCGGGGCTGGTTCACGCCGGGGGGCTGACCGCGTTCGACCGCGTGTTGAACCTCGGCCCCACCACGCACACCCAGGCCGTGCAGGTCGCCTTCCTTCCGGGCGGGCAACTGGAAGTGGCTCCCGCCGGGGAAACCGGTCCCGGCACGGCTTGGTTGCGTCCGGCGGAGGAAACGGCCGCCCTCCGCACCGACCCCGACGCCGGCCTGCTGGTTCACCTGACGGCGGACGACCGCGCCGAACCCGGCGCCGACGCCGTGCATCCGGATCGGCCATGGCGCCTCCACCAGACCGACCACGCGGCCAAGGGCCACACCGGCGGCGCCCTGCGCTTCGACGGCCAGGGTTGGCTGCAAGCGCCTGCGGCCGCCCAACCCGATTTTCTGCGTCAGGACGTCACGGTGGCGGCTTGGATCCGCACCGAACACGACGGAACGATCCTCTCGCTGGCCGCGCCGGAAGGTCCCTGGGTCCCCAACGGCAAGACCTTCTTCATCCGCGGCGGCAAGCTGGCCTTCGACATCGGCTGGGTGGGCGCAGTCAACGGCAGCCGCAAGGTTGCCGACGATCGCTGGCATCACGTGGCCCTGGTTTATCGGCATGAGAACGGCGCCGTCCGGCTCTACGTGGACGGGCGGCCGGACGCCGAGGGCGAACTCCGCCCCAAAGCGCCGCTGCCCGGCGAGGTGCTGCGGCTGGGGTTCACCGCGCCGAACTTCCCCCGCCAGCCGTGGTTCCGCGGCCTGCTGGACGAGGTGCGGGTTTACGGCCGCGCCCTCGGTTCCGCCGAGATCGCCCGGCTCGCCGGGCGGCCGGCCATGGCCACGGGCATCCTGACGGCCGCGGTCTTGGGGGACGCCGCCGGCGCGGTCTGGCTGACGGATTCTCCCGAACACCTGCGCCTCCAATTGCCTCCTTCCAAGCGACCCCGCCGCCTGCGCCTGCTCCTGTGGCGCGGCGAAGCCAGGGCCCGGCCCGCCTTCGACCGTTTGGCCCGCTCGGCCGAACCGCCGCCCGACCTGAGCCCGCTCACCCGGGGCGGGCCGCCCCGCTGGCAGCCGAAACTCGTCACCCACGGTCAACTGGGCTCGAGCGACGGCCCCTACGCCGTGGACAAGATCACCGCCCCGGAGGACAACCCCTGGCATTCTTGGATCCGCTTCGGCGGGGTCGATTTCTTCAGCGATCTCCGCCGCGCGGCCCTTTGCACGTGGAGCGGCGACGTCTGGGTGGTCGAGGGCATCGACGGCAACCTGGACCGCCTGAGCTGGCAGCGCATTGCCACCGGCCTCTTCCAGCCGCTCGGATTGAAGATCGTGGACGACCAGATCTACGTGCTGGGGCGGGACCAAATCACGCGCCTCCACGACCTCAACGGCGATGGCGAGGCGGACTTCTACGAAAACTTCAACAACGACTGCATGGTCAGCGAACACTTCCACGAGTTCGCCACCGACCTGAAGACCGATGCGGAGGGGAACTTCTGGTACATCAAGTGCGCCTGCCATGCCATCAAGGCCAAACACCCCCACCATGGCACGGTGTTGAAACTGCCGCCGGACGGCTCCCGGCTCGAAGTCGTGGCGCGCGGGCTTCGCGCCGTCAACGGCCTGGGCATCGGCCCCCACGGCGAGATCCTTTGCATCGACAACCAAGGCCACTGGATGCCCGCCAACCGCATCAACTGGGTCGAACCCGGCGGCTGGTACGGCAACCAAAACGCCTGGAACCCGGACAACCGGCAGACCTACGACGAACCCCTCTGCTGGATCCACAACTTTGTGGATCGTTCCGGCGGCACCTTTCTCTGGGTGCCGGACCGCCGCTGGGGCCCCGGACTCGAAGGCCGCATCATCTCCATCTCCTACGGCATGGGCTACATCACCGAGGTGCTCGTGGACCAAGTGGACGGCATCCGGCAGGGCGCGGTGACCCGCTTCCCCATGGACTTCGAGACCGGCGTCATGCGCGGGGTCTTCCATCCGATCAACGGCCAGCTCTACACCTGCGGCCTGTTTGGCTGGTCCGGCAACCGCACCAAACCCGGCGGCTTCTACCGCGTCCGCTACACCGGCCAACCCGTCCTCATGGCCAACCGGTTCCACGTCGCCGCCGACGGCCTGGTCCTCGGCTTCACCGACCCGCTCGATCCGGCCGCGGCCTCCGATCCGCGCAACTACAGCCTCCAAGCGTGGAACTATCGCTGGACCGGCAACTACGGCTCGCCCGACTTCAAGCTCAACGGCGAAAAGGGACGTGACACTTGGACCGTCGCCGAAGCCGTGGTGTCGGCCGACCGGCGATCGGTCTTCCTCCGGGTGCCCGAGATCCAGCCGGTCATGCAGTTCCACCTCGTCTTCAACCTCCGCAGCGCCCAAGGCGAACCCATCCGCAACTTCCTCCACGGCACGATCCACCGCACGGGCCATCGGACCGGCCGCGAGGTGTTGGGCGAAACCGCCGGCGCCGCCGGCCCGGCGTCCGCGCCGGAACGACCCGCCCTCGAGCAGGAAGCCCCCGGCCTGTTGCAGGAACTGACCTCCCTGACCCGCACCGAGCAACGCGACCACCGCGTCGTCCGCCTTCCCGCCACCCACGTCCCGGCCGGCCGGCCGCCCAGCCCCTGGCTCGATCCGGGGCCTTTCCGCAGCGTCTGGCGCGGCCACCTCAAACTCGGCCTCACCGACGACATCCGCTTCCGGCTCACCGGGCGCGGCCGGGCCGTCCTGCGGTTGGGCGACCGGACCGTGCTCGAAGCCGGCCCGGGCGAGTTCGACGTCACCGCCCCCAAACCGGTCACCGTGTACGGCGGACTCAACCGGTTCGAGCTGGAGTACGTCTCGCCGGCGGACGGCGACGCCTTCGTCCGGCTGGGCTGGCAGTCCGAAACCATCCCGCCCGAACCGGTGCCCGCCACCGCCTTCGTTCACGACGCCGCCCTCGCCGAAGCCCGGCAGGCCGTCGCCTCCCGTCAGGGACGCGCCTTGTTCGGCCGCCACCTTTGCGCCCGTTGCCATCAGCCCGAAACGCCGTGGGGACCCGAAGCCATGCCCGAGCTGGAGGCCGCCGGGCCCGAGCTCGACGGCTTGGGCGATCGCCTCCAAGCCGCCTGGCTGGTCGATTACCTGCAAGACCCGCGCGGCTCGATCCCGGACACCGCCATGCCGCGGCTTCTGGACTCCGACCCGGCGCGCGCGGCCGCCCAGGCCGCCGACCTCGCCGCCTTCCTGCTCGGCCCCCAAACGGACTCTTCAACGCTTCAACGCTTCAACGCTTCAACCCTCCAACCCTCCAACCCTCCAACTCTTCAACCCTTCAACCCTTCAACCACCCTCACCACCGAAGGCGACCGCTGGTTCACCTTCTTCGGCTGCTTCGGGTGCCATCGGCTCGAAGGCATGCCGGCGTTGCCCGACGATCCCCGCCTCTCGCTGGCGCACGTTCCCCCCAAGTGGCGGCCGGCCGCCCTGACGGCCTTTCTGCGGGACCCGGCCCGCCTCCATCCCTGGAGCCGGATGCCCACGTTCCCCTTGAGCGAGGAACAGGCCCGGGCCCTGACCGCCCGACTGCTGAGTCAACCGGTCGCCGCCGAAGGTCGTGCGTCCGGCCAAACCGCCGCCCGGGTCGCGGGCGATCCCGACCGGGGCCGGGCCTTGTTCGAGCAACTCGGCTGCGCCGCCTGCCACCACCGCTCCGGAACCACCAACCGGCTGGCGGCGCCCAGACTGGCTGAGCTGAGCCGGAGCGGATGGGATCGCGGTTGCATGGCCGACTCCGCCGCCGGACGCGGCCGGGCGCCGGACTTCGGTTTTACCAGCGCGGACCGCCGGGCGTTGGCGGCGTTTGCCTCGACGGCGTGGGTGGAGTCGCTGACCCGCCGCGCCCCGGACGAATTCGCCGAACGCCAGATCGCCGAACTGCGCTGCAACGCCTGCCACAGTCGCGACGGCCGTCCGGACGTCTGGACCGCCGTCGAGGCGTTGGGGTCCACGGAGGGCGCGTCGGCCGCGGACTCCGAAGACGAGCCCGAAGGAAGCGTGCATCTCGGCCGGCCGCTGTTGAGCTTCACCGGCGAGAAACTCCACGCCGAATGGATGCGCCGCTTCCTCACCGGCCGGCTCGATTACAAGCCGCGTCCGGTCAACCGCGGTTACATGCCGGCTTTTCCGGCCCAAGGGGCCTTGATCGCGGACGGCCTCGCGCAGCAGCACGGCTACGGGCCGGTGCGCCCGCCGCGTCCGGAACCGGATCCCGACCTGGCCGCCATCGGGGAGCGGCTCACCCGCGTGGGCGACGGTTTCGGTTGCATTTCCTGCCACGACATCGGCGATCGCCCCGCCCTCGCCGGCCAGGACACGGCGGCGATCAATTTCGCCTTCATCGCCGACCGTCTCCTGCCCGACTACTACTGGCGTTACCTCCAGGACCCGCAGCGGCTGGTGCCCGGGACGATGATGCCGGCTTTCATCGGTGCGGACGGCCGAACCCCCATCCGGGAACCGTTCGACGGCGACCCGCACCGGCAGTTCGGCGCCATCTGGCAGTTTCTGCTCTCGTTGGATCCGGGCATGGCCAAAGCCATTCCGCCGGCCGCCACGCCTCCGCCCGCCGCTCCGGACTCTGGCGGCTACGAATAGAGACAGCCATCCGAACCCGCCTGCCCCGCCCCGCGTGGGCGGGCCGCGTCGCCCCCCTCTCTGCTGGGACCGGGACGCCCGCGCCCCTCGATGACCGGGTGGGTGCTCCGGGCTTGTTGGCCTGCAGCCGTTTGTGCTAGTCTGCTGGGCAGCGTTGGCTGGCGGCAGTCCGGCCACGGGAAGCGACCGTTCAAAACCTCTAGCCGAAGAAAGAAGCAGATCATGAAACGCGTCTTGCTTGCTCTGTTGTTGGCGGCCCCCATCGCCCGGGGCGACCTCCTCCTCAACGAAATCCGGATCGATCAACCCGGAGGCGACGACGACGAGTACTTCGAAATCTTCAGCACCGACCCGGCCAACGACTCCCTGGCGGACGTCGTGCTGCTGGTGATCGGCGACGGCCCCGGCGGCAGCGGGGTGATCGAGAACGTCACCGACCTCTCGGGCCAGAGCCTCAGCTCGCCGTGGTTCGTGGCGGCCGAAAGCACCTTCACCCTCGGGACCGCGGATTTCACCACCTCGCTCAATTTCGAAAACAGCGACAATGTGACCTTTGCCCTGGTGCAGGGCTTCACTGGCGCCAACGGGGACGACTTGGACGTCGATGACGACGGCGTCCTGGACGCCATGCCGTGGAACTCGCTGCTGGATGCGGTCGCGCTGCTGGAAACCACCGAAACCCCGCCGACCACCACCGAATGGGCCTACCCGAGCCTGGGCGGTTCGGTGGGGCCCGACGGTACCTTCGTCCCCGGCCACGTTTACCGGAGCCCCGACGGCGGCACTTGGGAAGTGGGCCAGTACGATCCGGCCGGCGGGGATGACACCCCCGGCGCCGCCAATCCGGCGCCCATTCCCGAGCCTTCCACCGCGACCCTGTTGTTGCTGGGCGCAGGCGCGCTGTTCCTCCGCCGCCGCGCCTGAGCCGCTTCCCCCGCTCCCGGAATCGGTTTCGCGCCTCCCGGTCTTTCCCGGGAGGCGTTCTTTTCTGCGAGTCCCGGCCGGACGCCGGGCAGGCCGCGATTCTCAACCGGCAAGGACGCGGGCAAAGACCTCGCGATCCACGTTGCCGCCGCTCAACACCACCCCCACGCGCCGCCCGGCCAGTCCGGCTTTTTCCTTCAACAACGCCGCCAACGCTCCGGCCGCGGCGCCCTCGGCGACGTTGTGGGTGTCGGTGAAAAAGGCGCGGATGGCGGCGGCGATTTCCTCCTCGTCCACGGTCACGATCCGTTCCACCCCGCGGAGCATGTGGGCCAGCGCCTCCGGATGGGGTGTGGAACAGGCCATGCCGTCGGCCAGTTCCGTGGTGGCCGGATGGGTGATCAAGCGGCGTTCGGCAAACGAAAGGGCAATGGCCGGCGCCCGCGCCGCGGCCACCCCAATGATCCGGGTCGGCAAACCCAGGGCATCCCTTGCGGCCATGGCTCCGCAAATGCCCGAGCCGAGTCCGATCGGGACGTACAAGCGCTCCAAGGGCGGCGTCTCCCGGAAAAACCGCAGCATCGAGACGGCGTGTCCCCACGCCAGATCCCGGTGGAACGAGTCAACGAACCGAAGCCCGCGTTGGGCGGCGAGCGCCGAGGCGTGTTCCAACGCCGCTTGGAAATCGGCGCCGTGCTCGACCAACTCCGCCCCCAGCGCCCGCATGGCGGCGTTTTTCTCCCGGCTGTTGCCGTGTGGCACGACGATGACCGCCGGTCGTTTCAGGCGTCCGGCCGCCCAGGCCACCGCCTGTCCGAAATTGCCGCGCGTGGCGGCGATGAATCCCGGGAGGTCCGGCCGTTCCCGCACCAGGCGGCCCAGGTGCCAGAAGGCACCCCGGATCTTGAAGGAGCCGATGGGCGTGTGGTTCTCATGCTTGACCCAGACCTCCGCACCGGCCCGCTCGTTCAGCAACGGCCAGGAATATTGCGGCGTGGGCGGAACGACGGCCTCGATCTCGCGGGCCGCGGCTTCGATGTCCGCCAAGCCGGGCAAAGGGGGCGCGTTCATGGCTGGTTCGCAACAGTAACAACGGGCGTCATCGGCAACCCGGGCCCCCGCCTTCAGTGGGCTGCGGCGGGTTGGATTTCGCCTTTGGGTCCGGCGAGGTCGCCTTCGTACTCGAGGGCAACGACGCTGATCCACGGATCCGGCGCCGTCCGGGGGAGGCGCACTTGGAGGCCGCCGCCGGCAAGCGGCTCGACCGGCAGGGCGGCGTCGGTGGCCCCCAACAGCCGGGCGCGCCGCACCGGGACCTTGACGTTGGGCAGGCGCAGGAGGCCATCGGCCGGCCATTCATACACGTGGGCATAAAGCCGGTGCTCTTCGGGTTTCCACGTGAACCGTCCCCAGGAAGGCGCGCCCAGCGGACTCTTGCGGGCGCCGTAAATGGCCTCGCCGTGCGCGCGCAGCCAGCGGCCCATGGCCCGGAGCCGTTCGACTTCGAAGTCGGCCAGCGTGCCGTCGGCCTTGGGCCCGAGGTTGAACTCGACATTCCCGTTGTCCGAGACCACGTCCACCACGAGGCGGATGGTGGCGGGTACGGAGAGGATGTTGCCCGGGTATTCGTTGCGGTTGTAGCCGTAGCTGTTGCCGAACCCGCGCCACATGGCCCACGGCTTGCGGCGGTCGATGTTCGCCTGGTACTCGACGTGGTAGAAATCCCCGTAAACGCCGCGGGTGTCGGAAAGCCCCTCCTTCTTCTGGCCGAAGCGGTCGTTGACGACGACCTCCTGGCCGCGGGCCGCCGCCTGGTTGTAGTAGTAGGCCACCAACTGCCGCGCCCGCCAGTACACGTAGCCGTGCTCCCACTCGCCGTCGAAACAGAGATAATCCGGGTGGAACCGGTCGATCAGCTCCTTGATCTGCGGGACCATGAAGTCGTCCACGTATTCGCCCCACCGGCCGTCGCCGTCCTCGTCCCCGAGGGGTTTGAGGCCCGTGTAGGTCGGCCCCGCCTTCAGGCCGCGATAGACCGGGTTGAACCATTCGTAGAACGAGTAATAGAAGCCGACGCGCAGGCCGTGCCTGCGGGCGGCCTTCACCAACTCCGCCAGCAGGTCGCGACGCGGCCCCATCCGCGCCGCATTCCGATCCGTGTAACGTGTGTCCCACAGGCAGAAGCCATCGTGGTGCTTCGAGGTGATGAAGAAGTACTTCACCCCGGCTTCCTTGAAGAGCCGCATCCACGCGTCGGCGTCGAACCGCCCGGCATCAAAGCCGTCCATCCGGCCGGTGACCCAGTTGCGGGTCCCGTCGAAGAAATCGTCGTAACGGGCCGGCCCGTAATGGCGCCAATGGTACTCGCGGACGGCCGGATTGCC
>RFJD01000322.1 GCA_003695015.1 Verrucomicrobiota bacterium
CGGGCACACTGCGCGTGGGCGCGGGCAGGTGGATCGGCGGTTCCGCCCCCTGACCCAGCAACACCACCTCGCCCGGCGCCTCGGGCGGGCCTTCGTAGTGGTCGCGCACCACCGCCAGCCAGCGGCGCCCGCCCTCCCGCCACGACAACACCGTGCCATGAGGGCCGCGAAAGGCCACGTTGGTGCCGAAGCCAACCGGCTGGAAGCGGCCGCGCCCGAGGTTCCGGAAGCCCTGCAACGCGCCGCCACGGCCGCCGCCCATCAACAGGTCCACCCGGCCGTCCTGGTCGAAGTCCACCCACGCCAGCCCGGGCCCTTCGCGACTGAACTTCCGCGACAGGAGCGGTTGCCGGGCGAAGTCGTTCCACGGCGCGTCTTGGTGACGGAAAACGCCGCTGCGCGTCAGGTCGCCGAGCAACGGCTTCGGGGCGGGCGGCTTCGGGGCGGGTCCGGCGTCCGGCGCTTCATGCCACAATTCGCACAGGCTGTTCGGCGGCAGGCCGCGATGCACCGTGCGGCGGCCGTCCGGCCAGGTCACCTCGACCGTCAACCCCTCCGGCCCGACGCCCGCGGCGGCGAACACCCGCTGGTAGTCGTCCGACGACAGGTAGCGCCCGCCCGCGAGCATCTGTTGGGTCTGGACCACCGGGCCGCCACGGACGCGGATCGAGGCGCCGACGCCGAACCGGTTGCCCTTGGGACCGCGCAACCGCACCGCCAGCCGCGGGGCCGGGCCGTCGTTGCGGAACAAACCGGCGGGGCCGTTGAGCTGGTTGACCACCAGGTCGAGATCGCCGTCGCCGTCCAGATCGGCCAACGCGCTGCCCTGCCAGATGCCGGGCTGGTCGAAGCCCCATGACGGCCCGACCGGCTCGAAGGTGAGGTCCCGCCGGTTGCGCCAGGCGCCAATGGGCGTCCGCAACGGCGGCCAGATCGCCCAACTGGCCAGCCGGTTCGCCGGCGTGTCCGGAAGCTGCCGGAACCGCTGCGCCTGCATCGCCACATCGGCGTCCTGGACGTCGTACAGATTGCCCGTCGGGATCAGCACGTCCTCCCAGCCGTCCAGGTCCACGTCCAGAAACAGCGCATCCCAGCTCCACTCGGAGTAGTCCAGCCCGGCCAACCGCGCGATCTCGCTGTAGGTGCCGTCGCCGTTGGCATGCTGCAGGGTGTTTTGCACCACTTCCGGCACCGCGCGGGCCGATTCGATGGCCTGCTGCACGACCTCCAGGTTCATCTCGGGCCGTTGGCGCTGCCGCCAGGCGTGGTGCTGGCTGACCATCTCGGTCACCAGCAAGTCGTCATAACCGTCCCGGTCCAGATCGCCCACGTCCATCCCCATCGCCGAGAGCGTCATGTTCCGGAACACCTCCCACGACGGCTCGCGATACCGCCCGCGCCCCTCGCTCAGGAAGATCACGTCCCGGGAACGGAAGAAATCGCTGCACACGTAAATGTCCGGGATGCGGTCGCCGTTGAGGTCGCGCAACACCACGCTCAATCCCCAGGTCTGCGGCGGCGCCTCCAAGGGCCGCCCCTCGGCGTCCAGGAAGTTGCCCCGCGTGAAGGAAATCGGCAGGAACCGCCCCCGGCCGTCGTTCAGGTAGAGGAAATCGCGTTCGCCCAGTTCGATGACCTCGACCGCCCCGCCGATGATCCGGCCCGGGACGAACCGCCCTTTCGGCTCGATCTCGATCCGTCCGTCCCGGTTCCACACCTTCACCTCCAACCCGGGCGGGCGATCGCGCGAAGTGTCCGTCCGGTAGTTGGCGACGTAGAGGTCCAGATCGCCGTCGCCGTCGATGTCCGCCAAGGCCAGCGAAGTGGCCCCGAACCGCCGGGTCAACCGGCCGTCCCGCACTTCCTCGAACCTCCCGGAACCGTCGTTCAAGAACTCCCGAGTGCCGGCGCCGATGCCGTTGACCAGCAGGTCCAGGTCGCCGTCCCCGTCCACATCCGCAAACGCCGCGCCCGTGGACCATTGGCCCTCGCAAGCCACCCCCGCCCGGGCGGTGATGTCCTCGAACCGCCAGCCGCCCAGGTTCCGGTACAGGACGTTCGGCCCCTCCAGCCGGCAGAAATACACGTCACAGCGCCCGTCGCCGTCCACGTCCCCCAGGGCCACCCCCGAGCCGTTGTGGAGAATGCGGTTCCGCGACGCCAGCTCCGCCGAGAGCACGTTGGTGAACGCCACGCCGGTGCGGGCCGGCTCCATGCGCGTGAAGCCCGGCCGTCCCTCGGCCGGAACCGCCAGCCGCAGGGCGCGTCCGCCCTCGACCTCGAACCAACCACCGTTCTCGGGCGCCACCGGCTCCGCCGCCGCCGGACCGCCGCCCGCACCCGTCACGCCGGCAATCCAGACCAGCCAGCCCAGACCGGCCACGGCCCGCCAACGGCGCCCCGTCCGGCGCCGGCCCTTCACTCGGTCGGTTGAACCTCCCGGAATCACGCGCCGCACTGTAGAAGGCAGGCAGCCCGAGAGACCAGCCGTTTCGGGAACCGGGTTCTCCCGCGCCGTGGCCGAGTCAAACCGGCCCCACGACAGCAGCGAGTTACAACCCCAGATCGCGAATCAGGTCCCGGGGCGTACGGACCGATTTCGGCGCCAAGGACTCAGCCACCCACAGTTCCTCGTTGGTGGTCCAAAAGACCCGGACGTACCGCTGCTCCTGCAGCCACGCACGAAAGACCGGGTCTCGCAGTTCGGCGTACGTGCCCAACAACAACACCTCGGGGCGGTATTCCTGCAGGACCCGCATGACGTGTTCCTGATCGATCCGGTGCAAGGCGAAACGCTTGTAGGTCGTGAGCACCAGTTCCGGCGGCTGCGGAATGCCGCTGTGAAACACGATTTGCGGATCGCTCGAATACAACCACGAAGCCCGCGACGCATACTTGCGGATCTCCCCCACAAATACGTTTGCTCTCGCCGTCCTCGCCGAACCGATCCGATGCAACTCATCGAACGTTGCCGGAAGACGGAAGCCATACCACCCGCTGCAAACCGTGATCGCGGCCACAGCCGCCAGGCTGAAACCCGACCTGCCCCGCCTCTTTCCACCAGCGGCTGCACCTTGTGTGGCTGGAGGCTCTGCAACACTACGACGGAAGCCCCGCAGGTCGGCCCAGGCCCGCCGTGCCATCCCGCCGACGCCTTCAGCGGCCAGGATCGCGACCGGCACGTGGAAGTGCAGCGCATAGAAGCTCCACCACGGCCGGTGGAAGCCGTGAACCAGCAGCGCGGTAACAAGCCACCCAAGGGCGAACAACAAGCCCGGCTCCCGACGCCAGCCGCGGGCGGCCAGCCGGCCGACTCCCCAGATCACCGCAATGAAAACCGTGAGGTCGTTGACGACATCACCCCACACCGGCGCCAACTCGCCATGCACAAGGGCTGTATTCCGGGCCTGCCAGTGCCGCAGCCACAGGTCTTCCAAGGAGAACGTCGGCGAAATCCAAGCGATCGCCAGTCCGGCGACCACCGCACCGGCAGCCCAAGCCGCAACTGCTGGAATTCTCACCCTTGCCCGACGCCCCCACCACGCGGCCACTGCCCACGCCGGCAGGATAAGCAGCACGGTCAACTTGATGTTCACCGCGGCCATGAAAAGCGCCCCCGCCAACCCAGCCCGCCAAGCAGCGTTCCCCCGACGGCAACCCAGCGTCACGGCGGCAGCACACGTACCGATGGCAAAAGCCGGCAGTTCCAGCATGGCGCTGGCGGCCAGCGTCGGCACCTGCGTTGAAGTGAAAAAGAACGCCAGGAAGAAAAACCGTTCCAGCGCGCCGGCGCCCCGTCCGAGCAGCCCAAAACACGACCAAGCCAACACCAGAGCACATCCCAGCGAAAACAACCTCGGGATGGCCGCATTCTCCCCCAGCCAGCCAAACAGCCATGAAACCAGAAGGGTGTGCAGCCACGGCTGATCGTTGTCGAGCCGCACGGCCAGATCCGGGTGGCGGTGGAGCAGTTGCGCCTTGCCCAACTCGAACATGTCGTCGCCGCCAATGACCAGCGCGTCGCTCAGCGGGGCGTACAGAGCCAGGCCCAGCACAATGGCGACCGCGGCACCCACCGGCGCCCAAGAAAGGCAGCGAGGCTGCGCCGCCTCGGCCGCCGCCGGCTGCAAGCGTCCGGCCTCCAACCATCCCCACACGCCCGACAGAAAGACGCTCATTGCCGCAAACACCAACACATGTTCCTCTTGGGTTCGCCACCACGCCGACCTCGAGAGCAAGCCTCCGGCACAAGGACACTGCCCCATGCCGTGCGAGAAACGATAAGCCAGAAAACACGCCCCGATGGCCGCCATCAGTAGGCTTGCTCGGCTTGTGTCTCATGGTTTCTTGGGTTTGTCTTGGGTTCTTCTTTCTTTCCGCCCGTACAGACGGAAAAGCACCACGCCCACCACGATGGCCCCGGCCACCAGCGCGATCCCGGCCGCGCTGCTTCCCGGCGAACGCGGAGGTGGCGGCGGCTGGGAGGACTGGTAGGGCTTCATCGTCCCATCCGGCAGAACCACGTAACGGACATTGTTCGATATATACTGCACCTCGGCGATCTCATCGGTCGGGCGCAAGAAGGTCTTCAACCGGTAGCCCTCACGCGCAGCCGGATCGAGCCCCAGCGCCACTTCGTGCCACACGAAACGCTCTTCCCTTGTCCCGTTCCGCGATTCGTAGGTCACGGTGAATCGCTCCGGAGGAAAGGAACGACCATCCCGGTAGAAATAGGTGATCCTCCCTTTCGGATAATCACGGCCGCGCTCTGCGGGACCATATTCAACCTCCAAGGGCCGGCCGGCGTCCGACCGGGTAATGCGGCCGGCGCACTTGCCCCAGCCGCTCAGAAAGAACTCAAACTCCGTGTCCGACTTCCATGCGAAATCCCCCGGCAGCCGGGGGATCCCCAAATACGCCGCGGTCAACAACACCTCGAGCTGGCTGAATTCGATCGATTGATCCGGCTGCGCCCAAACATCCGGCGGACCGTAGATCACGGTGCGCCACTCAGCCCCATACTCCCACTCGCTCTCCGTGGACAATCCGCAAACAAACCGCTTGGAGAAATAGGGAGAGTTGGTGGGATAATGGAGGTACCAGCCCCGCGGCTGGAAGGCGCCTTCAGCCCAAAAGTAGGCCGGCCCGAACCTCTTGTGATCCCAGTGCTCGAAAACGATCCGCCTGATGTAGGGCATTTCGGCCTGGTATTCGCGGAAGGTGTACTCGGACAATGCGCGCTCGGCGCCGGCCGCGACGCCGGCCACCAGTCCCCCAATGAGCAACAGGAGGACGGTCGTTCCTTGGCGAAAGCCGTGGGCAAAAGGTCTCAAGGAACTGCCGCGCGATTGGCGCGTCGCCTCGGTCATCCCTCGAAACCAAGGCCGCATGCGGCCCGGTTGCCCTCCGCCCAACGACGGAGATTTCCCCGCCCGCCGATCCTGCGCACGGGACGGGCATGGCTCACGGCCCGGAAGTCGGTATCGCCGCAACAAGCACGGTGGGTTGAAGTCGCCTCGACTCGGGCCCAACGCCCCGGCGGTCGGGGCAGGCTCCGCCCCATGCGCTCCGAGTCCAGCACTCGACCGTTTTCCCGTCGCAGGATTGATGTAGATGTTCACGATCCGCCTCCTTCAGAAACGATGAGGAATTCCACCGCGTCGTCTCGAAGGGCCGGCCCAACCACCACTTGAGGAAGTTCCAGCTTCAGGAACGCTGCTCTCGTGGCGGCATGGATCCGGACCGCAAACCCGGCAGGCGCTCGGGCTGTTCCCGCCCTTGCCAGCCGCCCGCGAAAACGGACGCTCGTCTTCAAGATTGTCCCACAATCTGCTCATCGCCTGGGTCTCCATCCATTCCCCAGAATTGGTGGAATTGGTGGAATTGGTGGAATTGGTGGAATTTTATAGTGGTGCCATTGATCCCGTCAAGCTTTTCGAGCAAAAACATCGCGTCCCTGTGCCTGAGGCGTGTCTCAGCGGGCTCCCCGGCTTATCCGGGACCCCGGCCCCGGACGGCGCACCGACCGGAGGATCCATCCCAACCAGCGGTTCAACCCTCCTGCACCTTCACCGCCACGCTCAGGAAAGCCACCGCCAGGCCTTCGCCGGCCACGTACAGCCGCGCCGTGCCGCCGTCGCCTTCCAGCTCGCCCAAGGTCGGCCCCTCCGGCGAAAGTTGAAACGCCACCACCTCGCCCGGCTCCTCCAACCGCCGTTGCCGGCGCACCTCATAGCGGACGCCCGCCACCGTGGGAAACTCCAGCAGCACACCCCGCCCCCACGCGGGCTCCGCCGGCGCCACCGTCACCCGGAACCGCAGAGCCGGCTCCGGCAGCTCCACGCACAAGCCGTCCACCCCGTCGTAGCTCACCGGAAACGTCGCCAACCCCTCCGGCGCCGGCCCGCTCAACCGCGTCCCGTCCAGCCCGAACCGCGATCCGTGGCACGGACACACACTCGCCCCGCGCGCC
>RFJD01000323.1 GCA_003695015.1 Verrucomicrobiota bacterium
GACCGGATCATCGAGCGCGTGGAGGGCTCGTGGTCGAACATCGTGGGGTTGCCGTTGGAACGGCTTCGGGAGGAACTGGCAGCGGGCTGGCCGGAGTGGGGGCGGCTGATTGGGACACGGTGACTCATATTGCCCATTGAGTCGCCTCGACACACTCGTTGGGTGTCAAAATGTGTCATAATGACACGTGTGTCTCATGGTTTCGCGTGGGTTCGTTTTCTCATCATCCTGAAAATCAATCACTTACGCATCCGGCATCATTTGGCATCCCTCTTGCATAAGGAATGGCGGTGCGCCGGGTGGCTCGGGTGAGTCACTGCAGAGCGCACGGCGGTTCGGGTGGGAACGACCAGGCAGGTCCCGCCCGGCCGCTCGAGTTCCAATCCGCTGCCTGGAGAAAGGAGTCATCGCCATGACTGCTCTGACTCGTTGGAACCCGTTCCGGGAGATGGAGGAGATGCAGCGGCGGATGGCCTCCTTGCTGGATTGGAGCCCGTTCCGTCGCAGCAATCTGACTGCCGAGGAGGAAAACATCACGCTGCCCGAGTGGGCGCCGTTGGTGGACATCGCCGAGGACGATCAGGAGTACCTCTTGAAGGTCGAACTGCCTGAAGTCCGGCGGGAGGATGTGAAGGTCACGGTCGAAGGCGGCACCCTCACCATCTCGGGCGAGCGGAAGGCCGAGAAGGAAGAGAAAGGCCGCCGGTATCACCGGATCGAGCGGCATTACGGGCGGTTCGAACGCAGCTTCAACATCCCTGAAGATGCCGAAGCCGAGAAGGTGACGGCGGAATTCAAGGATGGCGTGCTGCGGGTCCACCTGCCCAAGAGCGAGAAGGCCCGGCCGAAGCAGATCGAAGTGAAGGTCGGCTGATCGGCCGCAGGCCGGATCACCGGTCCGCGGTCCTCCGGCCGCGGATCGGCTGTCGGACGGCGCGCGAGGCGCGGTGGGCCGTGAGGCCCGATGAAACCCGGCAACCCGTCGGGCCCCGCGGCCCTCCCCCTCCGCGCCGATTCTTGCAAGGAGGCGGAGCGTGAGCGGAGTGCGTTGCCGGGAGGAGGTGACCGAGGGTGCAACGGAGGGGACCACATCGAACGGAGACGGTTTTGGACGATCTGGAGCTGCTATCCCCTGTTTGGGCCGGTTTGGTTGTGCTGGCGAGCCTCGGGCTTTCGTTGACGGCCTTTGTGGGCGCGAGCGAATTGCCGCCGTCCCTGCGTGCGGTGCTGGTGTTGCTCAACGGCGTGGTGCCCGTGGTCACCGGCTGGGGCATCCTGCGCGAGTTTCGCCGCCGCCGGCATCGTTGAACGGCCCGGCAAGCGGCGGCATCAGAGGGGATGGGGACCGGGAAGGTGGCCGGGGCCACCGGACGGTTCCAAGACAACGAACGATCGAACAGTTCCGAACACAAACTTCGAAACGAACGACGAACCCGGAAATGGCACGCATCATGAACACGATCCTGCAAACCCGTTGGCAACGGTTTTCCCTGGCGGCCCTGGCGGCTGCGGGGTTGACCCTGTTGGTGTTTCAGGGCGATCTGCCCGGCCTTCACGCCGGCGAGTTGCCCAAGTTGAAGATCGACACGACGCCGATCGACCGCTCGGCGCCGCATCCGGCCAGCCTGGCGCCGGTGGTCCAGCGCGTGGCGCCCAGCGTGGTCAACATCTACACGACCAAACGCATCCGGGAGAGCGCCGACATCCCGTCCATCTTCATGGATCCGTTCTTCCGGGATTTCTTTGGCCTGCCCTTCAACCAGATCCCGCGCGAACGCCGCGAGCAGGCGCTCGGCTCGGGGGTCATCGTCTCGAAGGACGGCTACATCCTCACCAACAACCACGTGGTCGAGAACGCCGAGGAAATCAAAGTCGCCTTGGCCGATGAAAAAACCGTCTTCGACGCCGAAATCGTCGGCACCGATCCCCGCACCGACATCGCGGTGATCAAGGTCGAGGCCAGGGACCTGCCGGCGATCACCATCACCGACAGCGACCAGTTGCAGGTGGGCGACTTCGTGCTGGCCATTGGCAATCCCTTCGGCGTGGGCCAGACGGTCACCAGCGGCATTGTCAGCGCCAAGGGCCGCGGTGGCATGGGCATCGTCGATTACGAGGATTTCATCCAGACCGACGCCTCGATCAATCCCGGCAACTCCGGCGGCGCGTTGGTGGACATCAAGGGCCGGCTGGTCGGGATCAACACGGCCATCATCAGCCGGACCGGCGCCGACAACGGCATCGGTTTCGCGGTGCCCATCAACCTGGCCCGTTACGTGATGGAGCGGCTCATCGAGGACGGCAAGGTGGTTCGCGGCTACCTGGGCGTGTACATCCAGGACGTCAGCCCCGAGCTGGCCAAGCAGTTCGACCTGCCGGAAAACCGCGGCGCGTTGGTCAGCGAAGTCACGTCGGATTCACCCGCCGAGGACGCCGGCCTCGAGGTCGGTGACGTGATCGTCGAGTTCAACGGCAAACCCGTCGAGGACAGCCGTCACCTGCGCCTGAGCGTGGCCCAAACCAAACCCGGCACCAAGGTGACGCTCAAGGTGCTCCGCGACGGCAAGGAAAAGACGCTCACCGCCAGGCTGGGCGAACTGGACGAAGAAGGCATGGCCCGCGCGGACGAGGGCGGCATCCGGCGCTACGGCAGCGGCAGCGACCTGCTCGACGGCATCCAGGTCGCCGATCTGGATCCCCGCTGGCGACGGCAATTCGGCATCCCCAACAGCATCCGTGAAGGCGCGTTGGTGGTGGATCTCGATCCCAACTGCTACGCCGCCCAAGACGGTCTGCGTCCGGGCGACGTCATCCTGAGCATCAACCGCCAGCCGGTGCGCGACGCCGATGATGCCATCCGCCTCAGCCGCCAGATCGAGGGCGATTCGGTCCTGCTGCGCGTCTGGAGCCGCGGTGGCGTGAGATTCCTGGTGGTGGACAAAGACCGATGATCGGCCCCACCGGCCATGGGTGCGGCCGGGGACCTGCCCGCGGCGGATTCCCCGGCCCACCCGGCCCATCCGGCGCTCCGCGCCATCGGATTCGAGGCATCGCCAACGAAGGCTTTCCGAACCGACCTGAGCGAAACCAAGCAACCCACACGACGACGTGAGGGAAAGGAGGTGGAACCCATGGCAGTGAACTGGAACAAGCTCAAACCCTGGAACTGGTTCAAGAAGGAGCAAAACCAGCAGGCCAGCCGCCTGCCGGTGCGACGGGCCGAAGTGGTCGATCACCCGCTCGCCCGGTTGCATGAGGAACTGGACCGGGTCTTCGAGGATGTCTTCCGCGGGTTCGGCCTCCCGGCGTGGCGTCCTTTCTGGTCGGCGCCAGTGTGGGAGGGCTTCCGGCCCAGCGTGGACATCTCGGAGAACCGGAAGGGCTACACCATCCGCGTCGAGGTTCCCGGGGTCGAAAAGGAAGACCTCTCGGTGACCGTCGAGGATGACACCCTGGTCATCGCCGGCGAGAAGAAGCAGGAGAAGGAGGAGGACGAGGGCGGTTACCACTGCGTCGAGCGCAGCTACGGGGCCTTCCGGCGGCTCATCTCGCTGCCGGCGGACGCGGATCAGGACAAGCTCGAAGCCAGGTTCCGCAACGGCGTGCTGACGATCACGATCCCGAAGGTCGAAGGCGCGCGCAGTGCGGTTCGCGAAGTGACCATCCAATAAGCCATGTCCGTCGCCGACCTCATGCTCCGTTTCCGTGAATCCGAGCCTCCGGCCGCGGCCCGCCGGCTTCCGGCGCGCGCGTCCGGGTGGGCGGAGACTGGCGTCATGGAGGCGACGGGCGAAGGTTACCCGTGGAGCCGGCGCCCCGGCCGGGCTTCCGGCGTGGCCCGGCCCGCGGGTGACCTCGCGCGGGTCAACGGCGGCGGCCGGCGGGCGGCCGCCCGATGGGATCGCCTGAACCATGAGCAGCCGGGACTATTACCGCATCCTTGGGGTCAGCCCGGAGGCGACGACCGAGGAAATCAAGTCCGCCTTCCGGCGGCTGGCGCTCGAGTTGCATCCGGACCGGAGTGGCGCCGACAGCGGTCCGTTCCGGGAGGTGCTCGAAGCCTACGGGGTGCTCTCGGATCCGGAACGCCGGCGAGCCTACGACCGGCAGCGGCAGCGGCAGGCGCGCGAGCGACGCTCTTGGCGTTCGAGGGCCGAGCCGTTGATCCGGCGGCGCGCGGCGGAGCCCTTCCAGCCCGGCTCGAGTGGCTGGTCCCCGGCCGCCATGGCGGGGCCCGGCTGGGGGACGATGACTCCGGGGTTGCGCGTGTTGGTGCCGCTGACGCCCGCCGAAGCCCGGCGCGGAGGGCGGATGTGGGTCGAGGCGCCGCTGCGGCTGGTGTGTCCGGATTGCCATGGCCGCGGCCGCAGAGGGTGGAACCCATGCTGGTCCTGCGGTGGAACCGGTCGGGTGAACCAGCTCCTGAGAGTGCCGGTTTCCTGGCCGCCCGGCACGCAGACCGGCCACACGGTGCGGCTCTCCCTGGGCGGGTGGTCGCCGATGACTTCCGGGCTGACCGTGGTCTTCGTGGTGCACCCGATGGCCTGAACCTCTGAATCGATTCATGAGCGAAGAACCGAAAAACAAGAACCCGAAACGCCCGCCGCACCTGAAGGTGCCCGGCAAGTTCCAACCGCCGTCCGGTTGGTTCTGGCTGTACTTGGTGTTGATGATGGTGGCCTTGTGGGGCTGGCAGGAGGCGTTCAGCCAATGGGCCGTCCGCACCATCCCCTACAGCCAGTTCAAGGCCCACCTGCAGCGCGGCGAAGTCACGCACGCGACAATCCGCCAGACCGAGATCGTCGGCCGCATCGTGCCCAGGGCCGCCCAAGCCGCGGAACAAGAGGGCGCCAACCCCCCGGAAATCCGGCCGGCGGACACCAACGCCCCGGCGGCTTCGCCCGGCCTTCAACAGGCCTTGGCTGAAACCCGGCCGTTCTACTTCCGCACCGTGCGGGTCGAGGATCCGGACCTCGTCAAGGAACTGCAGGCGGCGGGGACCGAATACACCGGCACCAAGCCGAGTTTCCTGGCGGAATTCCTGGTGGGATGGGTGTTGCCCATCGCGTTGATGGTGGCATTGTGGTCCTTCCTCAGCCGCCGTTTCAGCGCCGCGGGCGAAAGCGTCTTTGGCATCGGCCGCAGCCGGGCCCGGTTGATCGTGGACAAGAACACCGGCGTCACCTTCGCCGATGTGGCCGGCTGCGACGAAGCCAAGCAGGAGCTGCGGGAGGTGGTCGAGTTTCTCAAGAATCCGAAACGGTTCGAGGAGCTGGGCGCCCGCGTGCCCAAGGGCGCCCTCCTGGTGGGGCCGCCCGGCACGGGCAAGACCTTGTTGGCCCGCGCCGTGGCCGGGGAAGCGGGCGTGCCGTTCTTCTCCCTGAGCGGATCGGATTTCGTCGAGATGTTCGTGGGCGTGGGCGCCGCCCGGGTGCGGGATCTGTTCCGCCAGGCCAAGGAAAAGGCGCCGTGCATCATCTTCATCGATGAGATCGACGCCATCGGCCGCCAGCGCGGCGTCCACATGGGAGCCGTCAACGACGAACGCGAGCAGACGCTCAACGCGCTGCTGGTCGAGATGGACGGCTTCGAGGCCAACACCGGGGTCATCATCCTGGCCGCCACCAACCGGCCCGAGGTGCTGGACCGCGCCCTGTTGCGGCCGGGCCGGTTCGACCGCCAGATCGTCGTGGACACGCCCGATCTGGACGGCCGCGAGGCGATCCTCAAGGTCCATGCCCGCAACAAGAAGCTCGAGCCGGACGTGGACCTGCGCCGGATCGCCGCGGCCACGGCCGGCTTCTCGGGCGCGGACTTGGCCAACGTGCTGAACGAAGCGGCCTTGCTGGCCGCGCGCTGCGGCGCCAGGGCGATCTCGCAACGGGATCTCGAGGAAGCCATCGAGAAGGTCGTGGCCGGTCCCGAGCGCCGCAGCCGCCGGCTCAACGCCGAGGACAAACGCCGCGTCGCCTATCACGAGGTCGGGCATGCCTTGGTGGCCGTTCATTGCGACCATGCCGACCCGGTGCAGAAGGTCAGCATCGTGCCCCGCGGCCGCGCCGCCCTCGGTTACACGCTGCAACTGCCGGCGGAGGACCAGTTCCTCCTGACGCGCAGTGAACTGATGGACCGCCTGCGCAGCCTGTTGGGCGGCCGGGCGGCCGAGGAGGTGGTGTTCGGCGAAATCAGCACCGGCGCGCAAAACGACCTCGAGCGCGCCACCGCCCTGGCCCGGCAGATGGTCGCCGTGTACGGCATGAGCGAACGGATCGGGCTGGCCAACTGCGCCCAACGTCAAAGCGCGTTCCTCGCCGGTTCCGAGCCGGTGCTGCAGCGCGATTGCAGCGAACAAACCGCCCGCGAGATCGACGAGGAGGTCAAACGGCTGCTCGACGAGGCGTACGCGGACGCGAAGGCGATCCTCACCGAGCATCGCGACCAGCTCGAACAACTCACCGCCGAGCTGCTCGAGAAGGAAACGCTCGACGGCCGCGAGTTCTACCGGGTGGCCGGGCGCACCGCCCCCGCGGCGAAGGAACCGGCCCCCAAACTGCCGGCCGGCGGCGGCTTGAACGCCAGCGCCTGCGCCTCCACGACGTCTGAACCCGAAGACACCAAGGAAAGGAGGGAGAATCCATGACGACCCACGTCACGCAACCGGTGATTCCGTGGAACCTGGTCTTCCGACGTTTCCGTGGTCATGAGCTGCTCCCGAAGAAGATCCACCAGAAGCTCGGGAAGCTGGCCCGACATCTTTGCCACTTCCCCGAGGGGACGGTGCATCTGCACATCCTGCTGGAGCGCCACCCGAAGAAGGATCTCTACCGCGCGGCCCTGACGTTGCGGGTCCCGTCGAACATCCTCCGCAGCGAGAAGGAAAACGCCGATCCGATCGGCGCCTTCGACGACGCCGTGCGGGCGTTGCTGCGGGAGCTGGAGGGGTTGAAGGCGGAGTTGCGCCGGGACGCGGCCTGGAAACGCCGGGCGCGCCGCCAACAGTTGCGGCAGCTCAAGCTGGCCGGCTTCGCCCCCGCGCCGCAGGCCGAGGGTGAGGGGCCGCAAAGCTTCCAGGACGTTCTCCGTGCCTTGGTCGAGGCCAACCACCGCCGCCTGTTGCGCTTCGTGCGACGGCAGCTCTGGCACGATGTCAGTTCCGGCGAAATCCCGGCCGGGGCGATCGATCCGCGCGCCGTCGTGGACGAGGTGGTCCGGCAGGCGCTGGCCAATCCCCAACGCAAACCCGCCGACCAGAGCTACCTCCTGTGGCTCTACGCGTTGGCCCGTCGGGAACTGGCCCGCCGCCGGCGGGAAATCCGCCAACGCCTCGCCGCCGGCGAATCGCTCGAAGACATCCGGCCGCTCACCGAGGAGGAAGCCCGGCTCGAAGGGTACGACCCCGAGCAGCCGTTGGACTTGGTCGAACGCCTGCTCGAACCGCCCGTGGCCGAGGTCCGCGACTTCGTCCCGGACGATCACGCCGCCTCGCCCGACGCCGAACTCGTGCGCCGGGAGTTGCTGGCGGAGATGCGACGGGCGGCCAGCCATTGGCCGCGGTTGGAACGCGAGGTCTTCGAGTTGTCGTATGTCGAGGGCTTCGAACCGTACGAGGTGGCCATGGTGTTGGGCGTGTCCGAGGACCGTGTGCGGGAGCTGATGCAATCGGTCCAGGAACGGCTCCGGGAGGAGGTTCTCCAACAGGCCGCCCTCTGAGCCGATGAACCCGCCATGCATGGAAACCGGCAACCAGCAGCGGCCGGGCGCACCAGCGGCCCCGGCCCCATCCCGGCATGAGCGACTTCCGTCCCCAACTGCTGGCGCGGGCTTTCCGGGTCGTCCCCGGGCCGGCGTTCAACCGGGTCCGGCAGGAGCTGATCCGGCAGGCCGACGTGGCGCCCGTGATCTACGAGATCATGCTCCCGCCGACGGGTTCCTGGGAGGCGTTCCGGGATGCGACCTTTCCGCTGCTGGTGCGGTATCTGCGCTCGCAGGGCATCGATCCCGAGGAACCCCGGCTGCTGGTGGCGGCGGTGTTTTTCAACGACCGCTTCCACCTGATCGAGGGCCGGGAACTGATGCGCTTCCTGATGGAAATGGAAGGGCTCAACCCGCAGGCGCTGCATTTCCGCGTGCTGCAGTGGCTGGCCCGGACCGAGCCCGACCCCAAGACGTCATGAGCGGTTTCTTCCACTTCTATTTCGAACAAGGTTGGAGCGGGCACCAGCCCCTCGGGCAGGGCTCCCCGCAGGGCGCCCA
>RFJD01000324.1 GCA_003695015.1 Verrucomicrobiota bacterium
CCCGGGCGGTCCAGCCGCACGGGAATCTCGACCGCCCGCCGGCCGGCGTCGCGCAGTTCGAATTCCCGGATCGCCTCCGGGCGACCTTGGTCCCGCGGATCGATCCATTGGCCGGGACCGTCGCCCAGGGCCAGCACGGCCCGGATCCGGCGGGCTTGGCCGGTTTGGTTGTGAACGAGGGCCCGCGCCAGGAGACGATCGCCGGCCCGGGCGAAGGCGGGTGTGGCCGGCGTGATCATCAACGGTTGGCGCACCCGCCAACCTTGGGTCGCCAAACCGAACCGGCTGTCGGCCGTGTGGGCCACCGCCACCACGCGAAACCGGGTCAGACTGTCCGGCGCGTGGAAGGTGGCCCGGGCGAATCCTTCGGCGTCGGTGTGGATGGCGGCGATCCAGAGCGGCGTGGCGGCGAAATCGCGTCGAACCGTCCAAGCGGCTCGCCCGCCACCGCCGATCACGGTGCCCTTGTTCGGGTAGGTCCAGTAGTCCGGGTTGTCGTCCAGCAGGTTGAACAGGGACAGGAAGGAGCCGACCCCCAGGGGCCGGTTCCGGAGAAAGGCGCCGACGGGGTCGGGCGTCGTGTAGCCGCCCAACTGCAGCACGCCTTCATCGACCGCGAACACGGTGACCTCGGCGTCGGGGACGGGTCGGTCCGCCGTGTCCCGGGCTTGCACGATCACCCGGGCCGGTTCGCCCGGCCGGCCTTCGGGGGGATCGAGTCGCAGCGTCAACCCGAGCCGGCGTTCGTCTTCCCGAACCCGCAGTTCGCACACGCCGTGCCGGTAGTCCGGCATCGGGTGTTCCCGGGGGCTTTCGGCCGCGCCACGCAGCAGGGTCACGGCCACGAAAACGTTCGGTCCGTCCCCCGGGTGGATGGGCACTTCGATGACCGGGGCGTTGCCCTCCAAGCGGGTCACGAACTGCCGCAGGACGGTGTCGCGCTCCACGCTCACCAGGGCCTGCCCGCCGAAGGGCGCTTTCGCCAGCAGCCGGGCGGTTTGTCCCGGTTCGTACTCGGGCCGGTCCGGAACCAGCTCCAGCAAGGGGGCGTCGTGGAAGTCCCATGCCAGCCGCGCCGGCCCGCCGACCCACAGGGCACTCTCCGTGCGAACGAGCCGTCCCTCCGGGTCGGCCGCCTCGACGGTCACGCGATATTGGCCGGGTTCCGGCGGCGTGAAGGGAAAGTGCGTCGCCGGTTCGGGTGTTTGGCCGAAGCGCCGCATCGGTTCGATCCGAACCGATTCCTCAAGCACCGGATGGACGCGCTGTTCGTGGCGATAGGCCGGCCGGCCGCGCACGGCTTGGTAGCGCACAACCTCCCACTCGACGCGGTCCACCCGCACCGTCGCCGGCAACGGATCCGGCCAAGGGCGTCCTTCGAGGTCGAACACGGCCAGTGGCAGGTTCAACGTTTCCCCGGCGTGCACCACATCCGCCGGCGGCCGCACCCCCGGGAGGCAACGTCCCGGCTGGAGCACGGTCACGGCGCGCTCCTGCAAGCTCTGCCCCGCGGGGTCCGTCAGGCTGACCACGAGAGCCAACCGCCGCGGGCCGTGGGTGAACGCCGCCGGCGGGGGTTGGTAACGGATGCGCCAGCCTTCGCCCGTGCGCTCCGCTTCCTCGTGAACGGTGCTGTCCAAGGCTCCTGTGGCTTCCGCGGCGTCGTGCCTGACCACCCCGATCCGCCAGCCGGCCAGCCCGGCGGACGGTTCGGCCAAGGGGCCGCTCTCGATCCACCAGCGGAGCCGGCCCGCCCGCACCGGCGCGCCGAAGAGGTAGCGGGCCTTGACGGTGGCTTCGAAGGTTTCCCCCGCCAACAAGGTCTCCGGGGCCTCGATCTCCAACTCGAAGCCCGCCGGCTGGAAGTCCGCCACCGTCAACCGCAGGCTCCGCCATTGCCGCCCGAGGCGAAGCCCCAAGCGGTAGTCGCCGCGGGGCGCCCGGGGCAGGGCCCAGTCGAAGTCGGCGCTCCCCAACGGCCCCAGCACGAGGTTCGTGGTCCAAAGCCGTTTCCAGCCCGGCCCGTAGGCTTGGATTTCGCACGCTTCCCCGGCCGGCGGCTCGAGCGCTCCGTCCACCCACCGTCGCGCGATGAGCTTCACATGCGCTGTCTCCCCCGGCCGGTAGAGGTTCCGGTCCGCAAACCACAGCACCTCGACCGGCTCCAACCAGCCGCCTTCGCGGATGCGCGGACCCGACCGGAGCCGGGCGGTGCGATCGCCCACCCGGAAGGCGCACAAATCGGCCCCGTGCATCGCCACGAGCCAGTCGCGGTCCGTGGCGCACGCCAACCGCACCGCGCCGGAGGCGTCGGTGGTTCCTTCCGAGCGCACTTCGTCCTCCGGGCCGACCACCTGCACCCGCACCCCTTCCAAGGGCCGGCCGGTTCGCAACGAAAACACTTGGGCGATCAGGTTGGACCGCCCCCACCTTTTCCAGAGCACGCCGAGGTCGGTCCGTTGGATGATGGTTTGCACCCGCACGTCCGGACGCCCCTCGGCGGCGGCTTCGAGAAAAACCGCGCCGAATCGTTCGCCCCCGAGCAACTCCTCCCAGGGCAGCTCGACCGCCACCGGTTGGTCGGACGGGGCCGGCGGGGTCTCGACGGACCGGTCCAGCACCGTCCGGCCCGGGACGACGTTGTAGTCCAGCGCCTCGCGCACCGTGCGGTCCGGCACGAGGCGGCCGAGCCAGGCGGGTTCCTTCAGGTAACTGCCAAATCCCCGCAAGGCATGCACCAGCGCGGGGCGATCCAGCCGTTTCGAGCGCACCCGGAACTTCGCCACGTTCAGCGCCAGGAGCCGGAAGTCCTCCCGTCCGAGGGCTTGTTGCGAGGCGACGAATCCCGGCGCCATGAGCCGCGGCCGGTGAAACGGGAACTTCACCTCCAACTCAACCGGCTCGTTCAGGGCCGTCCCATCCCACGCCCGCAACGCCCCCGAGATCCAGAGGCGATACGGCCGGTGCGGTTCGACGGCTCCCTCGGGGAGGCAGATCCGGCAGCCTTCGCGCGTCCAGCCCACGCTCAGCGGTCCGACCGCCGGTTCGAGGCGGAACCACTCCGCCGCCGCGGCCTCGAACTCCTCCGGCGGGGCCATCCGGTGGTTGAACGCCAGCTCGATGCAGGGCGGCTGGTTGAAGTCGCGCAACACGCGGTGGCCGGTCAGCCGCAGCGGATCGACCCGCCCGATCCGCACCGCTGCCGGCGCCTCCAGACGCCAGTCCGGATCGACCGCCCGGACGGTCGTGTCCACCACCAGCTCCCAGACCTCCTCCTCCGCGGTGGGCGGCAGGCTTCCCCAAGGCCGGACCTCGAACCGTCGGCCCGATTCGGGTGGCGCCTCTTCCCCGGCCAGGCCCGGCCACCACACCTCGGCCGGGAACACCCGCCCCCGTGTCGAGCGGAATCGGACCGCCTCCTGCACGCTCCCGGTCCGGACCGGCTGGCTGAAGGTCAACCGGTACGTGGGCCGGGCGTTTCCGGGGTCCGGTTCCCGGGACCACCAAGGCGGCGTGGGGGCGAACTCGATGGCGACCTCCAGGTTGGGCGCCCGGATTTCCCGGTCCAACCGTGCGCCCGGCGGCCAGGTCACCCCCGGCGGGGGCGGTTCCTTGAGCCGCACCCGCCATCGCCCGCCCGGCCTGGCCCCGGCTTCACTGAGGAAGACGCCGCTCCGGCGACTGAGCCAGCGGAAGCTGCCCGGCAACGGCGGCTCGAAGACCAGCGGCGATTCGGCGTTCGTCCGGCCCACCTGGTCGAAATCCACCACCGGCGCCGCCCATCGCAGCTCCAAACCCAGGCGGCGTTGGGCGTCCAAGCCGCGCTCGATCAACAGAACCTCCTTCTGCGCGTTCTGGTCTGCCGGCGGAGGGGCGGCGGATCCGGCCGCCCACGCCCCCGCGGCCAGCACCATGCCGGTGGCGGCGATGACCGGTCCGAAGGGGAAACCTCTCGCTTGCTCGTGCATGGCACGACCTTTCAACCGGCCGCGCCCCGGGGTCAACGCCGGGGATGGGGGTGGGTTTTCTGACTTGTTCACAGCCAGGCAAATGTGGCTGTCCGCTCGCTCACTCTTGGCGCGTTGCCGGCCGGGACCTTGCCCCGCAACAGGCCGGCCGGTTCCGGCGGTCCGGACTTCGATGGCGCCGCGGGCAGCGGTGGGGGGGCCGCCTCAAGGGCTTTGCAGGTAGTAGAGAAGCGAACCGAAGATGACCGAGACGATGATGCCGAAGATCACGGCGGCGATGTGGGTCTTGCGACGAAAACGACGGTTGCTCCGGCCCATTCCCGGCAGGAGGTAGTACCGGTGCTCCCCGCTGTGTCTTCTGCGCCGAAACAATCGCATCGGGTCGAGCCCGAGCATGGTACCGCAGACCGGGTTTGGCAACGGTTTTGCGCGGTGGTGGCTTGATTTGCCGGGGGGCGGAGCGGTGGAGGTGGAGGGGTTGAAGAGTTGAGGGGTGATGGGTTGAAGGGGACGAGGCGGCTGGGCTGTCGTGGGGCATCGTGCCTGCCTTGGCTCGGAGTGCCGGCATCTCGCCTGCTGCCGTTGGGAGCGCCGCCATCCTGCCGGCATTCTTCGGGAGCGCCGCGATCCTGGCGGCAAGGGAGGGAGGCCGGCTGGAAGCCGGCGGTCCGGACTGGTGGCCGGCGCTTTGGGTGCAGGGGAAGGTGAGGCCGGAGCTCACGGCCGCGGGGCGCGGGGCTGGAGCATGACGGCCTTGGGTTCGGCGGGGCAGACGTCGCGGCAGACGCCGCAGCCGGTGCAGAGGTCGCGTTCGACCATGGGGAGGCCGTTGACCATCGGCAGGGCGCCGGGGACGGGGCAGGCGTCGGCGCAGATCTGACAGCCGTGATCGAAGGCCAGGCAGAACCGGCCGAGAATGATGGCGACCTGGGGTTGGGCGGGGTCGGCGGAGGAGGATCCGGCCACAGCGGGATGGATCGGGCCATGACGCGCGGGAGGGCGGGTGGTCCCCCGCCGGAACAACCGCGAAAAAAGTTCGCGTCTGGAATAGCCCTTGCTCATGTCGTGGCCCACTGAGTGAAACGACCCGGACGGGTTTCGCCAAGCGCGGATCGGTCGAAGGGTGGTCTTGGTTTCGCCGTGGCCGCGGTCTAGGCTGTGGCCGCGCCCTTCGAACCGACGTTCCCAGGGCCGTTTCCGGCAGGGGTCAGGAACATGATGACAGGATCGAGCAAACAGCGGTCGGGCCGCGGATTGGCGGCCTTTGGCATGGTGATCGGGATGGCATGTTGGGTCGGCGCCGGCGGTGGGGGCACGGCGCGGGCCGCCGGGCCGCCGCCGTTGCCGCCGGAGGCGGGGCTGGCGTGGTGGACGTTCGACGAAGTGCCGGGTTCGGCCGAGGCCCGGGACACGTTCGACGCGGTGGCGCTCCAACTCGAGGGCCCGGCGGCGGTGAGCGCCGACGGGGCCGGCCGGACGGGGCAGGCCGGCGACCGGGCCCTGGACTTGGGAACGACCGGTTCGGCGGACACCCCGAGTCGCGGCTGGGTGGACGTCGATTCCGAACCGGCCTGGTTCGCCCGCCTCAACGACGCGGTGGCCGGCGACCGATTGACGGTGGTCTTCTGGCAGCGGTGGTCCACGCCCATTCAGAGCAGTTCGACCATCTGGTTTCTTTCGCCCTCGGCCAACAACGGCGAACGCGGCTGGCAGTCGCATGTGCCGTGGGGCAACGGGCAGATCTACTTCGACACCACCGGCTGCTGCGCCTCGCCGGCCCAGCGGTTGGTCCGGCCGGTCGCGGACGTGTTCCCGAACTTCGACTGGCAGCAGTGGCATCACTTCGCCTTCGTGAAGGACGGCGGGGCGAAGTCGATCTGGGTGGACGGTCAGTTGTTGACGGAGCAGTCGGACGGCGCGGCGGCGCTGGTGCCGGATTGGCGGGCGCTGTTGGTGGGGCATGCCGGCGGGGAACCGCAAAACGCGTTTCACGGGTTGGTGGATGATCTGGCGGTGTACGCGGCGGCGTTGACCCCGGAACAGATCCAGGCGCTGGCGGGCGGGGCGTCCCCGGGGGACCTGCTGGTGCCGCGGGAGCAATGGCCGCCGCGGATCGAGGCCCCCGTGCCGGAGCCGGATGCCATGGCGGTGGCGGCGGACAGTCCGGTGGGCTTCACGGCGGTGTTTTTCGCGGCGGCGCCGGATCCGACCTCGCGCCTGCGCTTGTGGCTCAACGGGGAAGAGGTGACCTCCCACCTGCAGTTCGAGGTGGATGGACTGCAGGTGCGCGCCCAAGCGCCCGGCCTGCTCGAGCCGGGCCGTTACTACGTGGCCCGGGCCGCGGTCACGGTGGACGGCGGCGATCCGGTCGAGTTGAGCTGGACCTTTGCGACGGCCGGCGGCGGGCCGGCGGTGGACGATCCGTTGGGGGCGGACGTCGTGCTGGCGGTGCGTTCCTCGGTGGCGGAAGGGCGGGAGGCGGATCTGGCATTGGACGGCGATCCCGCGACGGTCGCGCCGTTGGGGACCGTGGCCGGCGCGTTTTGGGAGGTGGAATACGAACGGCCGGTGCTGGTGACGCGGGTGGATCTCCTGGCGCCGGTCGAGGCGGCCCAAGGCGTCGGGCCGACGGGCTGGCGGCTGACGGTCGAGGGCATCCGGGATCAGGTCCTGCTGGCGACCAATCTGCCGCCCATGCCGGCGGGCGCGGTGGTCTCGGTGCCATTGCCGCCGGATTCGCCCCGGGCGCGGTTGGTGCGGATCGAAAATCCGGGCGGCTGGCCGGCCGGGGACACCCCGGGGCTGGCGGAGGTAACCGTGCGCGGCAAGGACACGCCGGAGGTGGGGCCGGACAACGCGCCGAATCTGGCCTTGGGCCGGGAGTCGTACATGCTGGCCCTGACCGAGAGCCTGCCGCCGCCCTCCAACGCCAACGACGGCGACCTGGGGACGTACACCGAAAGCACCGAGCGCACGGTGGGCGCCTACTGGGAGGTGGACCTCGGAGAACCGCAGGCGGTGTATCTGGTGCGGGTGTATCCGGCGAATGGACTCGAGTCGCGGGTGTCGCATGCGACGGTGCGGTTGTACGACGCGGCGCATGATTCGGTCTACGCCGAGCACCTGGGGCCGGCGGCCTCGATGTTCGAGGTGGCGCTGCCGGGACCGGTGATCGCGCGTTACGTGCGCGTGGGCTTCGAGAACAAGGAGCGCTCCAGTCCCACCGGCGGCATCGAGTGGCACCTGGGCTTGAAGGAGGTCGAGGTGTACGGCCGGCCGGCGGCGGAGACCGGTTTGTTGGACCTGACCGCCGAACCGGAGGCGGTGGCCGCGGGGGGTGAAGCCAAGTTGAATTGGCAGGTCCGGGACGTTTGGGAACTGGACCTCCATCCGGGCGTCGGCTCGGTGGGCGCGGCGGTGGATGCCTCGGGGGCGGGAAGCTGGACGGTGAGCCCGACCGAGACCACCGAATACACGCTTGTGGCTTGGAACGCCAACGGTCCCCAGGTCCGGCAGGTCACCGTGACCGTGGACGGCCGGCCCGCACCGCCGCAGATCAGCGAGTTCCTGGCGGCGAACCGGGCCGGGCTGCGCGACGGTTTCCGCGAGACCTCGGACTGGATCGAGTTGCACAACCCGAACAACACGCCGCTGGACCTGGCCGGTTACGGGCTCAGCGACGACGCGGCCGAACCCTTCAAATGGCAGATTCCCGAGGGAACCGTCGTGCCGCCGCACGGCTACTTGGTGGTGTTCGCTTCCGGCGGCCGGCCAAAGGTCGATCCGGATGGCTTCCTGCACACCGGCTTCACGCTGGATGCGGAAGGGGAGTCGCTGTTGCTGAGCGCGCCGGACGGGACGTTGCTGGATGCGGTGGCGCCGTTTCCGGCGCAGCGGGACGATCTGGCCTACGGCCGTGATTTGGAGGGCGCGTGGCGGTTCCTGGAGCCGACGCCGGGGGCGCCGAACGTGGCGGCGGACTACGACGGCTGGCTGGCGCCGGTCGAGTTCAGCCAGCCGCACGGCTTCCAGGACCAACCGTTCGACCTCACGCTGAGCCATCCGGATCCGGAGGCGACGATCCTGGTTTCCACGGACGGTTCGGATCCGACCGAACCCTACACGGGCCCGATCCGGGTGGACCGGTCGATGGTGGTGCGGGCGCGGGTCGAGCGGCCGGGGTTCAAGTCGCCCCGGACCCAGGCGCAGACGTACCTGTTCCTCGAGGACACGCTGGCCTCGCCCACGATGAACCGCAGCATCGTGAACGATCCGCGTTATGCGGACCGGATCCGCAAGGGGATGCTCGATCTGCCGACCATCTGCATCACAGTGCCCGAGCTGCCGGACGATTGGGTCGAGCGGGAGGCGGTGGTGGAGATCTTCGGTCCGGGCGGCGAGCCATGGGCCGAGGCGCCCTGCGGGGTCAAACGGTTCGGCGGCGCCTGGACCACCTTCGCCAAGAAGAACTACCGGCTGAAGTTCCGGGACGAGTACGGCGTGCGGAAACTGCAGGCGCCGTTGTTCGAGGGCTTCGATCACGGGATCCCCCCGGTCGATACCTTCGACGAACTGGACCTGCGCGGGGGCGGTCACGACGCCTCCCAGCGGGGCTTCTACCTTTCGGCGCGGTTCAGCGAGGACAAGATGCTCGAGATGGGCAGCCTCAATCCGCACGGCCGGTTTGCCCACGTCTATTTCAACGGCCGTTACTGGGGGCAGTACCACCTGCGCGAGCGGCTCACCGACGCCTTCCTGGCGGATTATCTGGGCGGGCGGACCGAGGACTACGTCAACGTCCGGGGCAACGACAACGTCGGCTCGGGCTTCGTCGTGGGCACGCCCGATCCAAAGAACCGCAAGCCCTGGCTGGATGCCCTGGCGGCGCGGGGGCACTACGAGGAATTGCGGCAGTATGTGGACATCCCGCATCTGATCGACTTCATGCTGATGTGGTGGTACGGCAACGCCGAGTCGGAGTTCCGGGCGGCCGGCCCCATCGTTCCCGGGAGCGGTTTCAAGTTCTGGCTGGGCGACGCCGACGGCTTGTTGCGTCCGGGAACCCAGGTGTTGGGATTGAACCGCACGGGCAACCGCGGTCCGGCCGACATGTTCGGCAGCCTGGTCGATGAAGGGCATCCGGACTTCATGACCCTGCTGGCGGACCGCATCTACCGGCACTGCTTCCACGGAGGCGCCCTGACACCGGAGCGCAACCAAGCCTGGCTGGACGAGCGCATGGCCGAGATCGCCGACAGCCTGCTCGCCGAGTGCGCCCGCTGGGGTTACCGCACGCCCGACAACTGGCTCCAAGCCGCCCAGATCAACCGCAACCAGGTCTTCCCGCAGCGCACCGCCGAGCTGGTGCAGATGCTGCGCAACCGCGGGCTATACCCATCGATCGACCCGCCCGAATTCAACCAGGAGGGCGGCCGGGTGCCGGTCGGGTTCCAGCTCACCATGACCGCCGGCGCAGGCGAAATCTGGTACACGACCGATGGCAGCGATCCGCGGGCGCCGGTGGTCGGCGCGCCCGAGCCGGTGGTCTGGATCACCTCCGAGACGCCCAAGCGCGTGTTGATTCCCTCGCCGGCCAACGGCGGCGACGCGCTGGGCGAGGCGTGGCGTGGCGGCCAGGAGCCGTTCGATGATTCCGCTTGGACCGCCGGCACGGGGGGCGTCGGTTACGACCGCAACACCACCTACCGGCCGTACATCGGCATCGACGTGCGCGGCGAAATGGAAGGCGAGGTGACCTCGGCCTTCATCCGCATCCCCTTCGAAGTCACGGCCGCCGAGCTGGCACAGATCACCACGCTGGCGTTGAAGGTCCGGTACGACGACGGTTTCGTGGCGTTTCTCAACGGCGTCCAAGTGGCCGCGGACAACGCGCCGGCCGACCTGAGCTGGGACGCCCAGGCCAGCGGGCTGCACAGCGACAGCCAGGCGGTGCAGTTCATCCGTTTCGAGCTGGGCGATCGGCGCGACCTCCTGCATCCCGGGCTCAACATCCTGGCCATCCACGGCCTCAACCGCGGCCTCACCAGTTCGGACTTCCTGGTGGATGTGGAACTCGAAGGTTCGCAAGGCAGCCCGGCGGAACCCTCCTCCACCGCCCGGCGTTACACCGGCCCGATCCCGCTCGAGGGGGTCGTCCACCTCAAGGCCCGCGCCCGGCGGAACGGCGAATGGAGCGCCCTGCACGAAGCCCTGTTTGCCGCCGGCGTGCCGGTGGTCGTGCTGAGCGAGGTGCATTATCACCCCGCCGATCCCACGCCGGAGGAACAGGCGCTCGGGTTCCTGGATGCGGACGAGTTCGAGTTCCTCGAGCTGACCAACCCCGGCCCCCTGCCGGCCGACCTCACCGGCGCGCGGTTCGATTTGGGCATCCGGTTCGACTTCACCCAGGCCGACCGCCGCGTGCTGGCGCCCGGGGAAACGGTCCTTCTGGTCAGCAACCGCGACGCCTTCACCGCCCGCTACGGGGACGGCCTCCCCGTCATCGGGCAGTACGAGGGCCGTCTGTCCAACGGCGGCGAAACGCTCCGGCTGCTGGATGCCCTGGGCCAGACGGTGATCGAGTGGAGCTACGACGACGCCGAGCCATGGCCGCCGGAGGCGGACGGGTTGGGGCCGAGTCTTGAATTGCGGGACCTGGCGATGGACCCGGCCGATCCGGCTTCGTGGCGGGTGGGGCCGGAGGGCGGTTCGCCGGGACGCCTGGGAGCTCCGCCCGCACCGCCGGCGTTTGCCGGGGCGGCGGTGGTTCAAGGGCAACTGGTCCTGCAACTGGACGTCCCCGCCGAAGCGGGCTGGGTTCTCGAACGAGCCCTCTCGTTGAGCCAACCGGTCTGGACGGCCGTGACCGAGCTGACCGCCGGTCAGACCGAAGTGAGCGTGCCTTTGGAGCCCGGCCGGCCGCAGGCGTTCTACCGGATCCGGTCGGGGCCCTGAACGCCGCGCCTTCCGGCTGGCGCCCGGGTTGTCCGGCGCGACAGGATGGGGCGGTCGGTTTGAAGATCGTCTTCTCCAACTACGACTCGCCGGGCAACCCGTGGTACGGGGGCGGCGGCGCGGCGGCGGTGATGGCCGTGGCGCGCCGGCTGGCGTCCCGGCACGAGGTGCGGTTCGTTTGCGGGGCGTTCCCGGGCGCGCCGGCCGGCGTGGTCGAGGGCGTCCGGATGCGGCGGGTGGGTTCGTCCCGGCTCGGGCCGAAGCTGGGCCAGCTCTGGTTCCAGTTCCGGCTTCCGTTCGAGGCGCGTCGGGCCCGGTGGGACGTGTGGGTCGAGAGCCTCACGCCGCCGTTTTCGACCGCTTTCCTCCCACGGTTCACCGCCCG
>RFJD01000325.1 GCA_003695015.1 Verrucomicrobiota bacterium
AGTCAAACAATTCTTCGATTGGAACGACACAGCAATTCTCGTGCCTGTTACGGAGAGAACATGACCCGAGGCTCCAAATCGGGCCCATTGAACGCGATTTCCCGCGCCGTCGCGTTGGCCACCGTCCATCGCGGCCGCGCCTCCGGGCGCCGGCTCAACGGTTCCGGCCCGCCGGACGCAGCGTCACCGTCGGTTGCCCTTCCAGTTCCAGCGCCAGCCATCCCCGGTCGCCATGGTACCGCGTCCGGGACTCCGGCCACGGACGGCCGTCCACTTCCACCTCCGGCCGGCCATGCACCCCGTTGACGAAAAGCCGCCAGGCGCCCCGCGGCCAGGCGTGGACCCGGAACCGCACGGCCTTTTCGTCCTGCGACAACCACTCGATGCGTCCCGGGGCGTACATCCGCCAGCCGCGGGAACGCACGACTTGGAAATCCCACGCGGGCGGGCCGCCGAGGGCGTCGATGGCCGGGGCGAGGAGGGTGGCCGGGTTGATGGCCGGGCCGTTCCGGGTTTGGGCGCGGAGGTCGAAGCTGTCGGGCAGAAGCCCCCGCCGCTCCGGGTCGTCCGCCGGCCAGGTGTGTTGGATGCCGGCACGGACGATGCCATCGGCGAGTTGTTTCCACGGCCCTTCCGAATCGTGGCGGGCGAGCCGTTGCAAGGCGTCCGCATACACCAGGCCGCACCATTGCACCGGCAGACCGATCCAGACCGGCGCCACCCAACTGGTCGCCCCCAGAACGGCGATCGTGCTGTAGGGGCCGACCCGCCCGTCCACCGGCCGGCGCAAATAGACGAACGGCACGCCGGTCCATGCCCAGTAACGGGCTTGCTCGAGGTGCTCCGGATTGCCGGTCAGTTCGTAACCGCGCACCCACGCGGCCACCAGATGGGCGGAGGCCAGGATGTCCGGCGTGTGCAACGGGATCTCCCAGGTTTGGGCGCCGCGCGGAACGGTGTCGCGGAATGGTTTGAGACCTTCGAGCTTCGCCAACGCTTCGCGCAGCAGTCGTTCGTCGCCGGCGAAGGAAGCGGCTTCGAGCAACTGGTTGACCACCTGGGCGGTCAGGCCGTTGGCCGTCCGGCTCCAATGGGTCCGGCCGTAGTCCGGCCGTCCCGGCGTTTGGCGATAAAGGACCGTGCCATCCGGCTCGAAACGCCGCAGCAGGTCTTCGGCCTGACGCCGGGCGCGTTCGGCCGACTCGATCACGCCGCCGAAGACCAACGGCGGCAGCGGGGTTCGCACATGACCGATCTGGGCGCGCAAACGTTGGTCGCGGGGGACCCGCTCGATCGCGCGACGGGCTTGCTCGCGGAGGCGCGCCGCCAACGAGGCGTCCCCGACCCGATCCGCCAGCCATTCCATCCAGAGGGCGGCGTCGGCGGCCGGTTGGGGCGGGAAGTTGTTCCCCCAGACGGCGTGCCGGAACCGGTCGCCCACCCGGCAGGCCGAATCCAGCCAGCCCCGGGCCGCCAGCCGGAAGTAATCCCGCGGCGTCATGCCGGGATCCGGCAACGGCGGCAGCGGGTTCAACTCGACATGACGCACCACCGCCGGCACGACGGTGCGGCCGCGCCCCGCGAGGATCAGTCCTTCCCATTCGAGCCGGCCGCGGAGCCGGGTCGGGCCGTAAGGCAGGAGGCTGCGTTGCTCGCGGTTGGCGCCGTCCGAACCGGGAAACAACAACCCCATGACGCTCCCGCCGGAATGGAACAGGCGGTCGGGCGAGTCGAACACGACGCCGACGGCGGGGTCGGGTCCGGCGGCCCAGGACACCGCCAGCCAACGTTCCCCGGCCGCCACGGCCATCAGCGGCGCCGTCAGCTTGAGCATGTCCGGCACCTGCCGCCAGGAGGCCGGTTCGTTGAGATCGGCGGTCGAGCTGCTTGGCTCGTTGGCTAGGTACTCGATGCCGGCCAACAGGGCCTGGGTTTTGTTGGTGCCAAAACCGCCTTCGCCCAAGCCCGGATGCAGCATGAACACCGGCAGGTACAGCACCTGGCGGGGCGGATCGGGACGCACGCTCACCTTGACGCGGAGGAGGCCGTCGCCCTCGGCTTGGAACCGTTGCTCGACCTCCCAAAGGCCGCCGTCCGGGTCGTTGAACACCGCCCGGCTCAGCAGGCCGCCGCCCAATTCGCGATCCCCCAACCGCAGCGCGGGCAGGGCTGCCGTCGTGACCCGCGCGCCATCCCCCCAGCCGAACGGAATCCAGCGCACCCGGCCGTCGTGTTCATAGCCCAGCAACGGACGTGGATTGCCTGTGGCCATGACCCGGCCGTCGGCCTCGAGGACAAAGGCGTTGAACCGATTCGGCGCGTGGCGCAGGCGCAGGGAACCGGCCCGCAGTTCCAAGGCGTCGGCCCCGAGCCGGGGTGCTTCCACCGGCGGCCATTCGGGCGCGGTGTAAAGCCGCCGGGGTTCGATCCGGATCGACCGCACCCGGCAAAGCCCCCCCTGGCCGGGCGGGTCGAACCGCAGCCGGTACCGCGGCCCCAAGGGCGGCAGTTGCAGCCGCACGGTCTGCCATTCGCCGGCCTTGACGCCGAATCGGACCGAGTCGCGCTCGTTGGGCGCGCCGCGATGGTAGAAGATCTGGCCGCCGCCGCCCTGCTCCGACCAGAGGGTGATCGTCAGCCAGAGCGGCTGGTCCGGCGGGTAATCCCGCGGCGGGCCGCCGATATAGGGATCGGGCCCGCGGATCTCGATCCGCAGTCCCTCGGCGTCGCCGGCCAGCGGACCGACGTCGTGCAACGGCCGCCATTGCCGGACGATGGCCGGATCGGTGAAGTCGAATTCAACGAGCGCCTCTTGGACGGCGGCCGCCACGGCCGGCCAAGCGACGCCAACGGCCAGACCCAGCCACCAAGCCGCCCTTCCGGGCGACCGCCTGCGGCAGCCGGCCCGAAGGGACTGTCCCGTCACACGAAACCTTTCCCGGACGGCCCAACCGGCGGATGGTGAAAACTTCATGCGGCGATCTTCGCCCGCCGGCCCCCGAAGGGAAGCCTGAACCGGCGAACTCTCCCGCCAGGCCGCCGGCGGACGGGGCTATTCGACCGCGCCTTCGGCCTGCAGCTTGGCCACCAGATCCTTCTCCGCCAGCACCCAGTCTTCCAAGGTCAGGCCGTGCTCGGGCAGCCGGTCCCGATAAAGCCGGTAGGCGTGCTCGCGGACCATGGCCTTGGTGATGCCGGGCGTGACGGGTTCGGGCTGAGGGACGGTTTTTTGCTCTTTCTCGTTCATGGGTTCCTCTGGTTGAGATGACAAGGCAACCTAAGCCAAGAACCGGCCCATGCAAACGCCCCGGAGCGCCCGGCCGCTTTTTTGTGCGGAGGCGGTCACACCGCGTAAATCCGGGCAATGTCCTGCGGGATGGCCCGCGCCCGGCCGGTGTCCAGCTCGACCAGGGTGAAGTCGCACCACCCCTGGCAGGCGAGCTTGCGCGGGTCGGCCCGATGCATTTCGAACCGCACCCGGACCCCGTCGCGATGGAACTCCTCGATCCACGTGGTGACGGTGAACCGCTCCCCAAGCCGCAACGGCCGCTTGTACTCGAAGTGGGAGGTCCGGGTGAACCAGCCCAAACCGCGCTCGAGAAAAGCCTCCATCGGCATGCCGTAACAGCGGGCCATCTGGTCGTAGCGCGCCGCCAGCAGGTAGTCGAAATAGCGGCTGGCATGGACGTGCTGGTGCATGTCGATGTCGTCGGGCCGGACGGTCATCTCGGTGACGAAGCGGGTCCGCCCCGGGACGATGGACACGGAGGAAGCCGGAGAATCGCTCATGGCTTCACCCTGGCGGTCAACGCGCGGCCGCCCGGACCGGCGCCGGGGCGGATTCGACCAGTTTCAATGCCTCGGTCACGTAGATCTCGCCGGCCATCTCGCCCAGACAAACGCGGCTGATGTAGTCGTAGCGTTTGAAGCTGCGCCAGTCGTACTTGGACATCAGGTAGCCGAAGGCGTCGTTGGTCAGGCCGAACAGGAAGTTGTGTTCGCCGTGCATCTTGCGCTTGAGGTAGAAGCCCAGGTTGGGCAGCGCTTCGCCGGGGATGGTCAGCATCTGGGCGTTGCCGAGGTTGACCAGGTTGAGCCGGGTCTGGACGTGGTCGGCGTCGGGCGGACCGTGGTAGAGCGGCGACTGCGTCAGCACGAAGCGCAATTCCGGCGAATCCAGCGGCAGGCGGATCACCCGCGAGAAGCAGGCCAAGGGCGGATCCTCCTGCAGCGGCGCCTCCCGGACGATGCGCAGGGCCTCGTCGGCCAGCAGGCGACCGATGCGCTGGCATTCATCCCAAGTGCGCCGTTCGCCGCCATCGGGGGTGCGGTTGTCGGCGGTGACCATGCCGCCTTGGGCGCTGTTCATGAAAAGGCCCGTGCCGCCGCCGCGTTCGGCCAGCCGGTCGTACAGCGGGCCGACCAAGTCCGGGCTGAGGATGCCCTGATCCGGTCCCAGCACCTCCGGGTGAATGGCGTAGTTGACCAGCGTGGCGATCACCCGGCCTTCGGGCACGGCGACGAACTGGACCACGTGGCAGCGGGGATCGTAGAGCTGTTCGGCGTAGTAGTTGTAGGCGATGCGGCCCCGGGCCTCGCCGGTGGCGATCCGCACGGCCGCCGGCTCCAGCCGCTGCAACGCCTCCCGGATCGCCGCGGCCGCCTGGTCGCACACCCAATCCAAGTACTTCAGGTCCGCCCCCGTCCCGCCACGACCGTCCGGAAACCCGTAGCAATCCGGCGCGCTGTGGGTGTGCGAGGCGCCGATCAGGATGTTCTCCGGCGGAATGCCGGTGACCCGGGCCCGGACGCGGTCGCCCAACACCGCCGGGAAACCGAGAAAATCGGTGGCCACCACCGCCACCCGCACCCCGTCCCGCTCCATCACCAACGCCCGGACCGTCAGATCGCCCTTTTTCTCGCGAGCGGGATGCGAGGGGCCGACCCCGCCGGAAACCGGCAGCAGGGGATCGGGCGTGACGACGCGGACGGCGATGCCGGCGCGGAATTCGGCCCGGGCCATCCAGCCGAGGCCGACCGCCAGGAGGAGCCCGACCGTCCGGGCCAAACCGCCCCGGCGACCATCGAGCAAGCGAGCCATCACGGGTTGCATGGCCGGCATGCTTGGCCAACCGCGCCGGAGCGTCCAGCCCAAAGGCCGATCCGCCAACCGCCGCCAACCGGGGATGCGACCGGCCGCTGTCCGGCCCGACCGACCCGAGACTCAGGACTCCTGATCCCGTGGAAATGGCTTGGACCCAGTCCCGACACCACCGCGCCGCGATCGGGAACTCTGAACCCGCGATCCCGATTAGGGGCATCGGCGCGCTCCGAAAGCGCCAGAGGACTGGCGCAGTCCAAAACCTGGCGGCCATTCCACCGGCCCGTCCGAATTGCGCGCCAGCGTCTTGGACTGCGGTCCCGCCGCCGCGGGGCCGCTTTCCGTCGCTCCGAGGCACCCCGGCCCCATCGAAGCTCAGGG
>RFJD01000326.1 GCA_003695015.1 Verrucomicrobiota bacterium
ACGGCGTGGTTGACGAGGGCCAGCCGGCCGAGCTGGGGGCTGGGTTTGGGGAGGTCGTCGCCCTTGTTGCTCCCGCCGGCGATCATCAGCAGGCCCACGGAATGTCTCACCTCCGGCGGGGTGTAAACCACCAGCCAGTGGCGCCACCGGGTGCGGTTGACCTCCGCGGGCGTGAGCCAGGTCTGGGACACCAGATCGATGTAGCTGACGCGGACCCCCTCGACGACGGCTTGATGGACCAGTTTCCATCGATAAGCGGGGTCCGGCGCCGCCACGTACCGGTCCAAGGCGGTTTCGAGGGCGCGCATGTGGGGGGCTTCCGACGCCAGGCCGCCGCCCGCCAGGGCGCAGCCCAACGCTCCGAGCAGCACGGTCTGCCGCGGGATGGCAATCCAAGGCTTCATCGCCCGGCGACTTAACCCCGTCGCCGCCGGTTGGTCAATGCCGCAACGCCGCGCCGCCGCCCCGCCGGGCAACGAAGGTTTGACCCTGGCGCGGAATCTGCTTTAATTGCGTCTTGGTCTGACGATCCGCGCTTTCGACTTCGACATGACGGCTCACAAGACATGGCTGGGCGTGGGATGCCTGCTGGCGGTGTGGCTGGCCGGCGCCCCGGCGTGGGCCGGGGAGAAAGCCCGGTTGTCCGACGCCCCCCTGCCGATCAAACCCCAACAGCAGCAGGAAACCCTCCGCCGGCAACTGCGGTCGCACCGGTTCGATCCGACCGCCCGTTCCTCCCGCCCCTCCCTCGAGGCCATCACCGTCACGCCCTTCCAGTACCGGCCGCGCACCCCCTCGGCGCGCGCCCGCATCCTCACCCCCGAGGAACTCGAAGCCATTGACGAGCAACGGAACTGGTTGTTCCGGTCGCCGGACCAGATCGGGTTGACGGAGGAAAACCTCCACCGCGCCCTGGGCATCCGGTCGCTGCCGGAGACGGAGGATTGGACCAAGAATCGCAATCTGCGGGCGGGGGCCATGGAGCGGCGCCTGAATGACGAGCGGGAAAAAGCCGACGCCGAGCGCACCGCCGAAGCCATGCAGATGCGGCAGTGGCTGAAGGAGGACGGGACGGACTCGCCGTTCTTCGGCGCCAACCGGCAGGCCCCGGCTTTGCAGGACGCCCCGGTGCATCTGGAGGAATCAGGCTTGGCGGACCAGACCGATCCCGCCTTGGAAAACAGCCTCGAGGCGGTCGAGCGCTCGATGCTGGATTTCCGGCAGTCCATCGAGCGCCTGACCCGCGGACAGGTGTTTGAATTCGGCGCCGGCGCCGGCGGCAGCCTCGATCCCGCCGCCAGCCTTCCCGGCCTCGGCGGCCCCTTGGAGCGCGTCGGAACCACCGATCGCCTGCTCCAGAAGCCGGTGGAAAGCCCGATCGGCCCCGGATTGGCCAGCACGCTGGATCCGGTCAACGCCTATCCCGACCTGACCCGGCAGGAACTCAATCCCGTCACTCCCCGGCCAGGGTCCGAGCTGGTCCGCCCCTCCGTCGGCGGCCTCAACGCCTTGGAACGACCGGGCACCGGTGTCGCCGCCGGCCTGGGTGGTCCCAACCGGCTCGACCCCTTCCGGCAGCCGGCGTCCAATCCCTCCCTCCTGCCGTCGCTGCAGTTGCCCTCCACCACGCCTTCCGGTCCCCTGCGGCGACCTTCCCGGAGCGTGGCCACCGACCTGCCCCTGCCGGGACGGACCTTCTGAGCGGCCGCGGCCTTGCCGGGCGGCGGCATGATCCGCGTTCAGTCGCCGAACAACCGGCGCAATCGCTCGCGCGCCTCCTCCGCGCGCCGGTCTTGGGGCCAACGTCCGTGCGTGTCCTCCCCGAACACGAACCATTCACAGAAGTTGGCCCGGTCCTTGTCCGCCACCGGCTCGGCCCGAACTTCCCGACACTGCTGGGCGGCCCCGGGATCGTAATGGGCGCAGTTCAGGCAGACGCGCCAATCGGATCCACACTTCTCGCAACTTTCCTGGCGGCCGGGCGGCCGCGAATACGGCCATTCATGGCCACAGTGATGACATTGCCTGGCCATGGCCGCGGAGTTTATCCGGGAGATGCCACCGGCGCCAGTCGCCGGGCGGCCAAACAAAAGGCCCCGGCCTGCCGCGCGGCCGGGACCCTGCGAAACGGCTGGTCGCGAGACCCGGGGGCTCAGAACCGCCAGCCCACCAGCAAACTGCCGATGTGCCGGGTGAAGTTCCGCCCGTCGCTGTAGGTGACCCCCGCGTACTCGCAATCGGTCCAGTCGTAGCTGTAAGCCAGTTGGACCGTGAGCTTCTTCCGCCACTGGTAGGTCAGGGTCACCGAGGGCGTGAAGATCCAGTCGTCGCGCCTGGCCGGCAGTTGCCAGTCGCCTTCATAGGCTTGGAAGCCCACCTGGCTCGAGAATTCCGGGCACCACTGCCGCTGCCACGTGATCCGGTAGGTCACATCCTCGTAAACGCTCGGTCCGCCGTAGGCCGGCTGGAGGTACCGCTTGTTGAAGAGCACGATCCGGTCCGCCTTCGTCGGCATCAACGTCGCCGAGCACTGGACAAAGGCCAGCACTTCATCGTCGTCGAACCCGGCGATCGGGCGGTCGAAGTCGCGGAAGTCCGGCCCCACCAGCCAGTCCAACCGCACCCACGAGGCGGGCTGCCCGCGCAGGCCCATCAGGATGCGGTGGATGTGGCTGTCGTACGGACTGTCCGTCCCCAGGAGGGAAAACTGATCCTGGCGTCCGTACACATAGCCCAGGCTCAGTTCCGTGTGGCGCCCGATGTCGCGGCCGACCATCACGCCGCCGGTCACCTCCTGGCGGTCCACGTAGTTTTCATACACCCGGTTGGGCCCAATGGGATTGGCCCGCTGGACTGTGTAGAAGTCGTGCACGTAGGCGTTGGCCACCGGCTCGAGAAACCACGGACCGCCCAACGGCTGGCGCACCTTCAACGAACCGCGGTAGATCAGCGCCGAACGCCGGTCCCGCAGCGGGATGCCCCCGATGGCCGGGATGTCCCCGGGGCGGCCGAACACCGGCCCCTCGTTGCTGCCGTCGATGTAAGTGAAGGAGTTGCCGATCGACCAGGACGTGTCGCCCACCTTGCCCGTCGCGTTGAGCGGAAACCGGTGAATCCGATGGTCCTCGCTCGAAGCCCGGTCGAACCACGTGTACTCGCCCGAATAACCGGTTTGGAGTTTGAAGGCCTCGCACGGCTGGTAATCCAGCCCCAGTTGCGGCAGCACGCTGAACACCCACGAACCGTGCTCCGCCGG
>RFJD01000327.1 GCA_003695015.1 Verrucomicrobiota bacterium
CAGGGAGCCGTCGGGGCGGATCACGTAGCCGAGGCGCTTGAGGCCGGCGGCGGCGAGGATGGTGGCGTCCAGTTCGGGCTGGCGGAGGAGTTTGTTGAGACGGGTGCCGACGTTGCCGCGGATTTCAACGATCCGGAGGTCGGGGCGGAGGGCCAGCAACTGCTCGCGCCGGCGGGTGCTGCTGGTGGCGATGGTGGCGCCTTCGGGAAGGTCGGCCACCTTCATCCCGGCGGGAAAGGATCGGCGTGGGGGCAGGGGATCGAGCCCCTCCTCGGCCGGAGGCTGCCAGGCGGCGCCGATCTCGCTACGATAGATGAGCACGTCGCGCACGTCCTCCCGGGGCAACACCGCGCCCAGTGCCAAACCGGAGGGCAGGTCGGTGGGGAGGTCTTTGAGGCTGTGGACGGCGAGGTCGGCCCGCCGGCGGAGCAGGGCGGTTTCGAGTTCCTTGGTGAAGAGCCCCTTGGGCAACGTGTCGGCTTTCCGGGCCATCGAGGCCCGCTGCAGTTTGTCACCGGTGGTCTTGATGATCTTCATCTCGAACCGCAGCCGGGGGAAGGCGGCCCGGCAGGCGGCCAGGACTTGCTCGGTTTGCACCAGCGCCAGCGGGCTGCCGCGCGTGGCGAGGATGATGGGGCGGTTGTCGGAACTCATGGTCAATGGGGACGGACCCGGACGAGCGGTTCGCGGGCGCGCTCGCGGATGAGGGCGTGACAGCGGGCGATTTCGGCTTCGCGCTGGCGGCGGGCCTCATCGGCGATGGCCTGCAGGTCGTCCACGTCGTAGAGGTACACGCCGTCGAAGTGGTTCACGGCAGGGTCGATGTCGCGCGGCACGGCCAGGTCGATCAACAACAACGGCCGGCCCTGGCGGTGGGGCAGGTGCGGCTCCAGGACCGCGGGGTCCACCATGTAATGCGGGGCGGAGGTCGAGCTGATCAGGATGTCCACCTCGCGCAGTTGCTCGGGCCAGTTCTCGAACGGCACGGCGCGGCCGCCGAGATCGTCGGCCAACTGGCGGGCGCGTTCCGGGGAGCGGTTGGTGACCCGGACCTCGCGGGCGCCGCGCGAAATCATGGCGCGGGCGGCTTTTTCGCCGGTGTCGCCGGCACCCACCACCAGCACGGTGCAGCGGTGGAGGTTCTCGAAGATGCGTCCGGCCATGTCCACGGCGACCGAGGAGACCGAGACCGTGCCGCGTTGGATGCCGGTTTCGGTGCGGATCTGCTTGGCGACGTTGAAGGCGCGTTGGAAGGCCTTGTTGAGCCAGCGGCCGGTGGCGCCGGCTTGAAGGGCGAGCTGATAGGCCTTCTTGAGCTGGCCGAGGATCTCGGTTTCGCCCAGCACCATCGAGTCCAAGCCCGAGGCCACCGCAAAGAGGTGTTCGAGACTCTCGGGTTCGTGGTGTTCGTACAGGCCGGTCAATTCCTCGACGCCGCGTGATTGCCGGAGGAAACGCCGGGCCGCCTCGCGCAGCTCTTCGGGCCCGCCTTCACCGGCCACGTAAATCTCGACGCGGTTGCAGGTGGAGAGGATCACGCCTTCGGCGACCGCGCCGTTGGCGCGCAACACCCGGAGCGCCTCCGGGATTTCCCCTTCGGCAAAAGCGAGCCGTTCCCGCACTTCCACCGGGGCGCTGCGATGATTGACACCTATGACGACCACCGGCATGGCTCAGGGATGATGGATGGGCGAGAGGAGGTTCGTGCCCCAGAAGGTCAGCATCACGAAGGCAAAAGCGCCGACCACGCCCCAAGCCAGGGGCCGGCCGCCGGGACGCCGCCGCGCGTGCAGGACCAGCAACACCAGGTAGCCGACCCAGACCACCGCCGACCAGATGATCTTCGGATCGGCCGACCAGAAAGTGCCGGTTTCGTGATGCAGCCAACCGGCGCCCAGCAACAGCCCGACGCTCAACAGGACGAAGCCGACCAGCACCGACCACCACGTGATCCGTTCCAAACGTTGCAGAGGGGGCAACAAGGCCGAGAAGGCGCGCAGTTTCCGGTACTTCAGGTCATGCCCTTGGACGAGGAACATCACCCCGGCCAGCGCGCCCAAACCCAGCGCGCCGTAGGCCAGCAGGGTGATCGAGGCGTGCAGGCTGGCGAATCCGCGCCAAAACTGGGGCTCGGGCCCCGCGCCGTCCAAACCCGGCATCAGCCCGAACACCCCCAAGCCGAACAAGACCGGCGAAGCCAGCACCGGCACGAACTGGAACCGCCGGATCAGCCCGAACACCACCGCCACCAAGGCCACAGCCCAGCCGATGAACATCGTGGCTTCAAACAGGTTGGTGACCGGGCAGCGGGCCAGGGAAACGCCCCGGACGAACATGGCGGTGACATTGGCAGCCAGGCCGGCCAGCACCAGCCCGAAACACACCCGGTTGTCCCGCCGGAACCCCCGCCGCCAGACAAACACGCCATAAAGCGTGCTCACTCCGTAAAGGAGCACGGCGATCAGGAACCATTGGCGCTCATTCAAACCAGCCACGCCGCGAGATTAAGCGAAGCCGCCGCCGGGACGAAACGGGAAAAGCGGCTTCCCCACCCATGACGGCCGTTCGACCGGGTCCGACGGACTGCGGTCCGGCCGGCGGCTTGGCCGGGGTGCGGACGGATGGCGAAGGCGGTTCGGGATTGAGTTGCGGGGCCGGGGCCGGTTCCATCGGCGGCATGACAAGCGAGGAAGCCTTGGCGTTGTTTCGGGAGAGCGGGGCGTTGCTGGAAGGGCACTTCGTCCTGCGCAGCGGCCTGCACAGCCGGCAATTCTTCCAGTGCGCGCTGGCCCTGCAGGAGATGCCGGTGGTCGAGCGGTTCGGCGCAGCCCTGGCGGAACGGGTGCGGGCGTGGAACCCGCGAACCGTCATCGCCCCGGCCATGGGCGGTCTGGTCATCGGACAGGAGGTGGCCCGCCAACTGGGCTGCCGCTTCATCTTCGCCGAAAAGGAAGAAGGGCGGCTGACGTTGCGGCGCGGCTTCCGGATCGAGCCGGAGGAGCCGGTGCTGGTGGTGGAGGACGTCATCACCCGGGGCGGCCGGGTCGAGGAGACCCTGGAGATCGTGCGGCAGCACGGCGGCCGGCCGGTGGGGGTGGCGGTGCTGGTGGACCGGTCGGGCGGGGAACTGGACTTCGGCGTGCCGCTGGTGAGCCTGATCCGGATGCGGGTCGAGGCGTTTCCGCCGGATCAACTGCCGCCGGACTTGGCGGCCATTCCGGCGGTGAAGCCGGGCAGCCGCTGAGTTCGTTCCCCGGAGAGCGTGTGTTGCCGCGCCGTTGTGGCGACGCCTCCGGCACACGTCGGGCGGGGCGGCGTTCGTCTTGCCTGGCGGGGTGGGGCTTCCTACCTTCGCGGGCGACATGAAACGCCGCTGTCAGTTTCCGAGTGTCGATTGGCGCCGCGTCCGGTGGGGAACACATGCCGGCGGGGTTGGGTTGGTCGCGGGCCGGACGCCGCGGCCGTTTTTCCGGGCC
>RFJD01000328.1 GCA_003695015.1 Verrucomicrobiota bacterium
CCGGTGCGGGCGGTGGTGACGGTGCCGGGCTCGAAGAGCATCACCAACCGGGCCTTGGTGTTGGCGGCGTTGACGCCGGCGGAGACGGTGTTGGAGGGGGCGCTCTGGAGCGAGGACACCCGGGTGATGGTCGAGGCGCTCCGACGGCTGGGGGTCGAGGTCCGCGTGGGGCCCGATCCGGCGGAAACGGCGAACCGCACCCTGACGGTGCGCGGGACGGGGCCGGAAGGGCTGTGCGGGGGGACGGCGGAGGCGCCGCTGGAGTTGTTCGTCGGCAACGCGGGAACGGCGGCGCGTTTTCTGACGGCTCTGGTGGCGTTGGGGCGCGGGGTGTTTCGATTGGCGGGGGTGGAGCGGATGCACCAGCGTCCCCAAGCGGAACTGTTCGCCGCGTTGCGGGAGTTGGGGTACCGGGTCGAGTCGCCCAACGACCGGTTGCCGGCGCTGGTTCACGGCGGGGGACCGCGTCCGGGCGCGGCCTGCCGGGTGCGGGTCACGGCCAGTTCGCAATTCGCCTCGGCCTTGTTGCTCGCCGCCCGGGCAGGAGGCTGGCGAGTGGAGGTCGAGAGCGACAACGCGGACGAGCTGGCCTACGTGCGGATGACCGGGGAGCTGGTGCGGGTGTTCCCGGCCGGGGGCGGGGTGTTCCGGGTCGAGCCGGACGCCTCGAGCGGGAGTTATTTCTGGGCGTTGAACGCCCCGGGCATGGAGAGCCCGGCCGGACCGCACCGGGTGCGGGTGGCTCATTGGCCGGAATCGGGCTGGCAGCCGGATGCGGTCTTTCCGCGGTACCTGCCGTTGCCGGAGGTGGTTTCGCGGCGAAGCGACCTGGCCGACAGCATCATGACGGCGATCGTGCTGGCGCCGCTGGCGGGGCGGCCGGTGCGGTTCACCGATTTGGGGCGGTTGCGGGTGCAGGAATGCGAGCGGGTGGCGGCGCTGCGCACCGAGTTGACCCGTTGCGGGGCGCAGGTTCGGGAGGTGGGCGACACGCTCGAGATCGAGCCCTCCGAACTGCACGGGGCGGAGATCCGGACCTACAACGACCACCGCATGGCGATGTGCTTTGCCATTCTGGGATTGAAGGTGCCGGGAATGCGCCTGCACAATCCGGCTTGCGTGAAAAAGACCTTTCCGAACTTTTTCGAAAAGCTCGCCGCGCCGGACGGGATTGGGGCGGTCATCCGGGACGCCCGGACGGGCCGGCGTCTGGAGGGCGCCGCCCTGCGGGCGGAGGAGGACGTCGCGCCATGAGTGCCGCCCCGCAGGCTTCATCGCGTCCGGGGAAGAGTCGGCAGGCCGGGGCGACGGCCCAACGGCCGGTGGTGATCGCCATCGACGGCACCAGCGCCAGCGGCAAGAGCACCAACGCCAGGCTGGTGGCCAAGGCGCTGGGTTACACGTACGTGGACACCGGCGCCATGTACCGGACCCTGGCGTGGTACTGCCTCAAGAAGGGGATCGACGTCCACAACCCCCGGGCCGTTGCCGCCGCCTGCCGGCGTTGGAAGACCCGGCTGGTCAACGTGGACGGGCACGTGCGCCTGCTGGTGGACGGTTATTACCCGGAAAAGGAAATCCGAACCGCCGAGGTCAGCGCCGCCGTCCCCCACGTGGCCGCCATTCCCAAGGTCCGGGAGTGGATGAAGGAAAAGCAGCGGGAGTGCGTGAAGTTCGGCAACCTGGTGATGGAGGGCCGGGACATCGGGACCAACGTGTTTCCCGAGACCGAGTTCAAGTTCTACCTGGACGCCTCGCTGGCCGAGCGGTCGCGCCGGCGTTTCGCCGAGGGGGTGCAGGAGGATCTGGCCTCGCGGGACAAGCGCGACAGCGAACGGGCGGCCGCGCCGTTGATGGTGCCGCTGGGCGCGGTGGTCGTGGACACCTCGAGTCGCACGCCCGAGGAATCCAGCGCGGTGATCCTCGAGGAAATCCGGCGGCGATTGGCGCGGCGCGAGGAAGAGGCGTCCGCGGGCCGGGCCGAAACGGCGTCCGACGGCGGCAAGGCATGAACCTGAGCTACCGGCTGGGCCACATTTTCCTCGGGCTGCTGTACCGACTGCTCTTCCGGTATCGCGCCCATCATCCCGAGCGGGTGCCGGCGACCGGCGGGGTGATCCTGGCGGCCAATCACGTCAGCTTTCTGGACCCGCCGTTGATCGGGTTGCCGCTGCGCCGGCCGCTGAGCTACCTGGCCCGGAAGTCCCTGTTTCGCAACCGGCTCATCGGGGCCTTGCTGCGGAGCTGGCAGGCGGTGCCGGTGGACCGGGACGGCGGCGGGGCCGCCGGCCTGAAGGCGATCCTCGACCGGCTCCGTCGCGGCGACGCCATCCTGCTTTTCCCCGAAGGGACACGTTCGCCCGACGGCACGTTGCAGCCGCCCCGTTCGGGGATCGGCCTGGCCATCATCAAGTCCGACTGCCCGGTCGTTCCGGTGCGGGTCTTCGGGACCTACGAGGCGTGGGGACGGCACCAGCGCTGGCCCCGGCCGCGACCGATTGCCGTGGCGTACGGCGAGCCGATGGATTTCGCCGAACTGCGGGCCGAGGCGAAGACCGCCTCGAGGGAGCGGCTGAAGGCGATTTACCAAGAAGCCGCGGAAGCCATCATGGCGGCCATCGCCCGGCTCGAACCGCGGGATTGAACCGGGCCGACGATGAGAACTGGCGGCGACGGTCGGGACTCAGCCCGGAAACGGCAGCCGCAGCAGGTAGAAGAACAGGACCGCCAGGAGGGCGCCGGCCGGGATGGTCACCAGCCAGGAGATGACGATGTCGCGCACCATGCGGAGGTTGAGGTACTCGATCCCGCGGGCCAGGCCGACACCCAAGACCGCCCCCACCAAGGTGTGAGTGGTCGAGATGGGCAGGCCCATCCGGCTGGCGGCGACGATGGTGGTGGCGGCGCCGAGGTTGGCGGCGAAACCGCGGCTGGGCGTCAGGTGGGTGATCTTGCGCCCGATGGTCTCGATGACCTTGTAGCCCCACGTGGCCAGCCCGATCACGATGCCGACCCCGCCCAACAGCAGGGTCCAAACAGGGACTGCCGCTTTGAGGGCGACCACCCCCTCCCGAACAATCGCCACGACGGCCGCGAGGGGCCCGATGGCATTGGCGACATCGTTGGCGCCATGGGCGAAGGCCAGGAAGCAGGCGCTGGCGATCATCATGGCCGCAAACACGCTCTCGGTCTTCTCGAACTCGAACTCCCGCCGGTATTCCCAGCGTTTGGCGGGCAGTTCGGACCCGGGGGCCAGCGGCGGGCGCAACACCACCTTGGGTTCGGGCGCGGAGCGGTATTCCTTCGGCACAAACGGAATGCCGTCCGGCACGTCGCCCTCCAACTCGACCCCGCGGGTGCGTCGTTCCTCGTCGTGGAGGCGGCGCAGGCGGCGCGTCCAGGCGACCGCCAGAGCCGCGCCAGCCAGGCCGCTGAGGGTGGCCACGACCAGCGCCTTTCCCAACGGCAGGTTCAGGTGAAGGTTTTTCAGGCCCTTCCAGACCATCACCAAGCTCAGGACGAACGCCACGTAGAAGGTCAGCCACGGCACCAAGCGGTAGGTCTGGGCGAGCGGGTGTTTGTGGTCGATGATCAGCCGGTGGATGAGCTTCATCAGGGCAAAGGCGACCACCCCGCCACAGAGGGGGGACACCACCCAGGAGGCGACGATCTCGCCGATCCGGCCCCATTGGACGGCGCCCACGCCGCCCAGAACCACGCCGATGCCCACCAGCGAGCCCACGATGGAATGGGTGGTGGAGACCGGCCAGCCGAACCAGGTGGCGACCTGCAACCAGACGGCCGCGGCCAGCAGGGCTGAGAGGAAGCCGAGCACCAGGGTGAGGGCCTCAAAGCGGGAGGGATCGAAGATGCCGCTGCGGACGGTTTCCGAGACGTGGGAGCCGACGAAGACCGCGCCGGCGAATTCCATCACGGCGGCCACCAGCACGGCCTGTTTCAGGGTCAGTCCGCCGGAGCCGACCGAGGTGCCCATGGCGTTGGCGACATCGTTGGCGCCGATGCTCCACGCCATGTAGAAACCGAACACCAGCCCCAGGGCCAGCAGGGCCGTCCCATGGGGCAACGCCATCGCGCCCAGCAACACGCACATCGGAGGGTTCATCGGGGTTGCTTGATCTGCAAAGTCATCCGGATGCCGTGGCCGGTGCGGTCGGCGTGCTTGGAGAGGTCGGCCAAGCACTCGAGGACCCGGAGCCAAAGGATCGCCTCGACCGGCGGAAGCTGGTTTTCGGGCGCCAGCAGTTTCCGGGTCAGCTCGATCTGGCAGCTCTTGGTGGCGTCCTCCCGCTGGCTCAGCTCGGTGATGAGTTTCGAGACGGTGAGGGCGTCCCGGCCGCTGAAGGCGGACTCCACCAGCAGGTCCAACCGGCCCATGATGCCCTCGGCCAGCTCGCAGTTCTTCAGAATGCGTTCCAGGTACGAACGCACCTCCGCCATCAGCGGCGGCGCAAGCCGGAGATCGCGGTAGGTCCAGATGGCCACAATATCCTCGACGCGGTCGGCGATGGTGTCTTGGTGTTCGAGGATCCGGAACAGGTCCTCCTTGCGGATGGGCAGCAGGACCTTTGCGGCAAGTTGTTCGTGGAGTTCGTTGCGCAGATCATCGGCCTCCGTCTCGAGGGCAAAGACCTGTTCCGCCACCGTGCGCAGACGGGCCTGGTCGCCGGCCTCCAGCGCGGCAAAAGCCTCGCGGAGCAACCGGACACAAGCGTGGACCTTTTCCCCGTGGGCCTTGAGCCGGATGAAGGGGGATTCTCCGAAGATCTGGGCGATGGTCAGCATGGTTAGCGGTCGGTCGGTCGGCGGGTGGAGGCGTCGCGGCGGAGGCGGGTTTGTTTCTCCGGCCAGGGCAGGGTGCGATCGAAGATGACCCCGAAGGGCGGATAGCCATGCCAGGGCACGGCTTGCCGGCGCCATTGCCCGACGTA
>RFJD01000329.1 GCA_003695015.1 Verrucomicrobiota bacterium
CCGAGCGCCAACCGCAGGAGTCCCAGCTTCACCAACCACCGATGCAGCCGCCGGTGATGCAGGGGAAACAGGGCCGCCGGCACCACCCCGCCGGCGAAAGTCATCCAGGCGGTCAAGCCCCATGCACCGGTCACCGCCGGAACAAGGACCGGCACAGCGAACAACAAGGGCAACAGGGGCATCCACCAGACGAAGCGCAGCCAATCCATGGCGAGTCCCAACGCAACCACGCCGGCCACGGCGATCAACCACCGTTTCGCCGCCCAGTGGTACATGCCGCTCCACTCCAACGGCCCGCCCAGGATCAGCTCCGCCTCCGTTCGCTCCCGGCGGGTCAGCACGTTCCGCGCGATCCGCTCGCACCAACCGGCCTTCCACCACGGCGCCTCAACCCGGGAAAGGGCCTCCCGGACAGCCGCCCGAACGGCTTGAGCGTCCTCCGAGGAAGCGGGCCGATCGGACCTCTCTTCCTCTGTTGTCGTTGGTTCCCGCCCGTACTCTGGTTCCGTGGCTTCGAGGTTGAGAACTTCCTCCTCCAACCGGTAAGCCTCCAGCCATCGCCGCCGCGTGACGGGCAGGGTCCAGAACACCACACTCACCGGCAACAGGATCAACCAGGCCCATCCGTCCCCGCCAAGGAAGCCGCGGAGATAGACGTGATTGAGCCAGCCGAAGACCGGCACCCACTCGAAGGCCCGCCAGGTTGTCGGCGCGAGGTCATTTCCGTTTTCGAGATGGAGGGCCAGAACCAGGGCGCCCAAGAAGCTCCACGCGAGCCAGTGCACGCCGGGCCAACCCCATACCGCGGCGTGCATCCCCAGGGCCCGCGCCGCCAGGTAGTGCAACCCGACCAGAACGAATCCGGCCGCCGCCGCAGGCCAGCTCCAGCCCACATCCACCGGCAGCAGCAGGCCGAACGCAGCCCAGAACGGCAGCCATCCAAACGTCCACCGGCCCAAGAACCCGAGTTCGTGGCGCGCGATGTCCCGGTCGGTCACCGGCTGGAAGCACAGCCAATAACTCGTTCCGGTCGGGTATTGCCTCCTCCGGACCAGCGACGCGCTGGTGGCGGTCATCCCCAGGAACCACAGCTCCAGCAGGGCCGCGCGCGCCTCGATCACGTGGCCGGGGGGCGCGCTTGCGAGCCAACCCGCCGCCAGCGCCGAGGCGGCGAACAGCAGCAGAAAACCGCGAACGAAGTAATCCTCCGCCCCTTTCAGCCGGTTGGTGCGGCCTTTCCTGGCCAGCCGGCGCAACGCGGGCGAGCGCCGCACCCGGGCTTTCACCTCGCGGCCCACCCGTTTCTCGAACTCACGCCACCGCAGTCTCATGCCTTGCCCGCTGCCGCCGCCGGTTGGGTCCCATCCCGGGGCGGCGGCGTTCGCCCGGGGTGGTTGCGCGGATGGTACCGCCAGCCGTTCCGCCACTTCCAGCACCCGGGTCGGGCAGGTTGCCGCCCGTCCCCGCCCCGGCGAACCGGTCACGCCGGCTCAACCGCGGTCCCCGGCGGGAGCCTTGGGAGCGGGTTGCTTCTCCGGCTCTTGGGAATGGCTGGTTCCGGTGTGCCGCCCGCGGTCCGCCTCAGCGCATGGCCCGTTCGAGGCTGTGGAACCAGAGGTCGTGCAGCTCACTCAACGGCTCGGACAGCTCCAGCTCGCCCAGCTTGATCCGCAGTCGGTCGCCGCCCACGGTGCCGATCCGCGCCGCCGGCACGCCCAGCAACCGCGCCCGTTCCAGGACCTTCACCGCATCGTGCGGGGCGCAGCTCACCACGACCCGGTGCTGCGTCTCGCCGAACAGGAGCGCCTCGGGTCGCTGGCGCAACCGGGCGGCCAGGTCACCGGCGTCCGGCTCCGGCAAAAGCGGGGTGAGGTCCACTTCCGCCCCCAGCAATCGGGGGGTGTTCCGGGCCTCGAGCCGGCTGAGGCAGCACTCGGCCAGGCAGACGGCCAGGCCGCCTTCGCTGCAATCGTGGGCGCTGCGGATGCCGCCGGCCTGGATCAACCCCAGCAACGCGGTGTGCAGGGTCCGGGCCTCCTCGAGATCGCAGCGGGGCGGCCGGCCGGTTTTCCGTTCCCGGCAAACGTGCAGCCACGCGCTGCCACCCAGGCCCAGCAACGGGTCCGCCTCATCGACCGGCCGGCCCAGCAGCAGGATGACGTCGCCCTCCTGCTTGAACCACTGGGTGGTGATGTGTCCGGCCTGCTCGATCAGGCCCACCATGGCAACGGTGGGGGTGGGATCGATCGGGCCGCGCGGGCTTTGGTTGTAGAGGGAGCAGTTGCCGCCGGTGACCGGGGTGTTCAAGGCGCGACAGGCGTCGGCCAGCCCGCGCACCGCTTCCTTGAGCTGCCAGAACAGCTCGGGGTTGTGGGGGTTGCCGAAGTTGAGGTTGTCGGTGACGCCCAAGGGCACGGCGCCGGAGCAAACCAGATTGCGGGCGGCCTCGACCACGGCGGCTTTCGCGCCTTCGTAGGGGTCGAGGTAAACGTAGGTCGCGTTGCAATCGGAGGTGAACGCCAGGTACTTCTCCGGAAAGGCCGGCGGACCGGGCGGACCGTCGGGCTGGTCGGGCAACGAGTCCTCCTTCACGCGCACGACCGCGGCGTCGCTGCCCGGCAGGACGACCGAGCCGTTGCGGACCATGTGGTCGTACTGGCGGTAAACCCAGTGTTTGGAGGCGATGGTCGGCCAGGCCAGCAGGCGCTTGAGGTCGGCCGCGGGGTCGGCGCAAAGGGCGACTTCCTCGAGGCGGAAGGCATGCACTTCCGCCAGGTAGGCGGGCTGGCGGGCCTCCCGTTCATAGACCGGGGATTCCTCGGAGATCAGGCGGGCGGGAATGTCGGCCACGACCCGGCCGTGGTGTTTGACCACCATGCGGCCGGTGTCGGTGACCACGCCGATTTCCGAGTAGGGCAGGTCCCATTTCTCGAAGATGCGTTTGACCTCCTCCTCGCGGCCGCGGTGGACGATGACCAGCATGCGTTCCTGCGACTCGCTGAGCATGATCTCGTAGGGGGACATGTCGGCGGCTCGGAGGGGGACCTTGGCCAGCTCGATTTCGATGCCGGTGCCGGCGCGGCCGGCGGTTTCGCAGGTGGAGCAGGTCAGGCCGGCGGCGCCCATGTCCTGGATGCCGGCGACCGCGCCGGTGGCAAGCAGTTCGAGGACCGCCTCGCAGACCAGTTTCTCCATGAACGGGTCGCCCACCTGCACCGCGCCGCGCTGTTTGCTGGCGGATTCCTCGGTGAGGTCCTGGGAGGCGAAGGCCGCCCCCGCCAGGCCGTCGCGGCCCGTGGCGGGGCCGACGTAGAAGACCGGGTTGCCGACGCCGCAGGCCTGGCCGCGGGCGATTTGATCGTGGCGCAACACCCCTAGGCAGAAGACGTTGACCAGCGGGTTGCCCTCGAAACTGCGGTCGAAGTACACCTCGCCCGCCAGGGTGGGAATGCCGAAGCAGTTGCCGTAATGGGCGATGCCCTCGACCACGCCCCGGAAAAGCCGGCGGACCTCGGGATTGGACAACTCGCCGAAGCGCAGCGAATCCAGCGCCGCAATCGGCCGGGCGCCCATGGTGAAGATGTCGCGCAGGATGCCGCCCACCCCGGTGGCCGCGCCCTGGAAGGGCTCGACCGCGCTGGGGTGGTTGTGGCTCTCCATCTTGAAGGCCACCGCCAGCCCGTCGCCGATGTCCAGAATGCCGGCGTTTTCCTCGCCCGCGCCAACCAGCACCCGGGGCGAGCGGGTGGGCAGCGTGCGCAAC
>RFJD01000330.1 GCA_003695015.1 Verrucomicrobiota bacterium
CCCCAAGCCGACGCCCGCGCCGAGCCCGCAACCCGAGCCGCAACCCGCGCCGCCCAAGCCCGAGCCCAAGCCCGAGCGACCCCGCTGGCGGCCGTCCAAGGAAATCAAAGTGGACCTCACCAAGCGGACCCGCCGGCCGTCTGCGGCAGCGCCGGCCCAACCCCGGCGGAACACCCGCGAGCTGGCCCGCGCCTTGGAGGAGTCCATGAACCGCTTGGGCCGGACCTTCCGGCGGGGCGTGTCGTTCTCGGTCCCGGGAGCCGGCGGGGCCAGCTACGCCAACTACGCGGCCTACGTGCGGATGGTTTACGACCGGGCTTGGCGGGAGCCGCCCGCCTCCCAGGTGCGGGCCGGGGCGACCGTCAAGGCGCGGATCGTCATCGCCCGGGACGGCACGGTGGTCTCCGCCGAAATCGTCCGTCCCTCCGGCGATCCGGCCCTGGACCGCTCGGTGAAGGAGGCGCTGGATCGGGTTCGCAACATCGGCCGCCCCTTCCCCGCGGGGGCGCGGGACGACCGCCGGACTTTCATTCTCAACTTCAACCTCGAAGCAAGGGACACCACCGGATGAGCAAAACCCACCGCATGCCGCGCGTCTGGCTCGCGCTGGCCGGCGGGCTGGCGGCGCTGGGCGTCGTCGCCGCCGAGCAGGAAATCACCATCACCCGCACCACCGGCATCGGCGAAACGCCGCCGATCCTCATCGCGCTGGAAGGCTACACCGGCGAGGTGGCCGAGGTGCTCGAGTTCGACCTGGAGGTCGTCGGGTTCAAGGTCGTTCCCCGCTCGGACCCGAAGCTCGAGTGGGTGCTGGCCGGCGCCAATGCCGGGCGGGTGGAAGGACGGTTGCGGGACGCGGTCAGCGGCGCCGAGAAACTGGCCCGGGCCTACTCCGGCGGCAGCCTCCGGCTCCAGGCCCATGCGCTGGCGGACGACGTTGTGAAGACCGTGCTGGGGCTGCCGGGCATCGCCCGGACGCGGATCGCCTTCAAACGCGACCTCGGCCGGGCCAGCGAGATCTACGTGGCCGACTACGACGGCTACAACGCCACCGCGGTGACCCGCGACGGCAGCGTGGTGGCGGCCCCGGATTGGGCGCCCGGCCGGAAGCTGCTGGTTTACACCACCTATCTGGCCGGCAACGCCGACATCGTGGCCCACGACCTGACCACCGGCCGCCGCACCTACGTCGCCCGGTACACCGGCTCGAACATGTCCCCGGCCGTCTCCCCGGACGGGCGGCGGGTGGCCATGATCCTCAGCAAGGGCGGCAGCCCCGACCTGTACGTGGCCAATTTGGACGGAAGCCACCTCCGCCAGCTCACCAAGACTCCCGTGGACGAGTCTTCCCCTTGTTGGTCGCCGGACGGCCGGACCATCTGTTTTTCCACCCGCATGGGCGGCCGGCGGACGCTGGCCACGATTCCGGCCGAAGGCGGGCAGGTGCGGCGGTTGAGGACCGCCGGGGCGGTGAACCCCTCCGAGCCGGCCTGGTCGCCGGACGGCCGTTGGATCGCCTTCACCGCCCAGCGGGGCGGGTTCGAGATTTGCGTGGTGCCCGCCGGGGGCGGCACGGCCCGGACGGTGGCGGTGGGGGAGGATCCCTCCTGGTCGCCGAACTCCCGGACCTTGATCCATGTGGTGCGGGACCGGCAGGGCGGCCGGAGCCTGTCAGTGCTTGACGTCCTGACCAAACAGCGAAAAACTCTGCGCACCGGTTTGGGCTCCTGCTCGCAACCGGCTTGGGCTCGCTGACTTGGACCACTCGACCGTGAGAACGCCATGAAACGCATTCTGCCGAACCTCGGGCTCGCCGCCTTGGTCATGCTGCTGGGCGCCACCGGCTGCAAACGCACCCCCAAGGGCATCACCCCCATCGGTTCTCCCCGGGCCGCCACCGTCGAGGGCGGCGCCTCCCTTCAGCCGGCCAACCTGCCACCGGGCGGCGGCTTGGAGGGCGGGGCCGTCGGCTCCGAGGAACTCGGTCCCGGCGGCGGCGCCCAAGCCCCGCGCGAGCTCTTCGAGGGCTACGTCATGGACCCCGAGACGTTCAAAGCCCAGACGGTGTACTTCGACTTCGACAGCTCGGTGGTGAAGCTGAGCGAGATCGACAAGGTCCGGGCCGTCGCCGAGGAGCTCAAACTGCGTCCGGAAACCCGGCTGCTCATCGACGGCCACTGCGACGAGCGCGGCACCGAGGAATACAACCGGGCCTTGGGCGAGCGCCGGGCCCTGGCGGTGCGCGAGGTGCTGGTCAAGCAGGGCATCGCCCCCGACCGCATCCGCACCCGCAGTTGGGGCGAGGACATGCCGGCCGATCCCGGCCACAACGAGGCCGCTTGGGCGAAGAACCGGCGCGCCGAGTTCATTCTCCTCCTGCCGCCGGAGCAGTAAGCCCCGCGGAGCTGCTCTGGCTCGGACGCCCCCCGGCAATCGGCCGATTGCGGGGGGTGTTGCTTTCCGGCCCCGGCGGGCGGGGCCATTGGCGTTTGCCTCTCCCGTCCGCATGGCTTACAAGGACACCTTTCCGCCTCGGCGGATTCTTCTATGGCGAGAAAACGACAGATCGAAATCTACGACACGACCCTGCGTGACGGCAGCCAGGGCGAGGGGATCAACTTCTCCGCCCCGGACAAGCTGCGCATCGCCGAGCGGCTGGACAGCTTTGGCGTCCATTACATCGAGGGCGGCTGGCCGGGCTCGAATCCCAAGGACCTCGAGTTCTTTCAACTGGCCGCCAGCCGGCCGTGGAAAAATGCGCGCATCGCCGCCTTCAGCATGACCCGGCGCAAGGGGCGTCGGGTCGAGGAAGACGAACTGATGCGGGACCTGCTGGCCGCCCGAACCCCGGTGGCCACCATCGTCGGCAAGTCCTGGCTGCTGCACGTCAAAGAGGTCCTCCGCGCCAGCCCGGACGAAAACCTGGCCATGATCCGGGACACCATCGCCTACCTCCGCGACCAGGGGCTGACGGTCCTTTATGACGCCGAGCACGCCTTCGACGGCTATCGCGACGAGCCGGAATACGCCCTGGCCACCTGGAAGGCGGCGGCGGAAGCCGGCGCGGCCTGTGTGGTGCTCTGCGACACCAACGGCGGCTCGTTGCCCGCGGACATTGCCCGGGTCACCGCCCTGGCCCGCGAAAAGCTGGGCGTGCCGGTGGGCATCCACACCCACAACGATTGCGGCCTGGCCGTGGCCAACGCCATCGCCGCCGTCGAGGCCGGCGCCTCCCAAGTCCAGGGCACCATCAACGGCTACGGCGAACGCACCGGCAACTGCAACCTCACCACCGTCATGCCGCTGCTCGAGTACAAGATGGGTCTGCGCGGCGTGCCGCGTGCCTCCCTCCGCCGGCTCAAGCAGCTTTCCGAGTTCGTGGACGAGATCGCCAACCTCCGGCACGACCCCCGCCAGCCGTGGGTGGGCCAGACCGCCTTCGCCCACAAGGGCGGCATGCACGTCCACGCCATCGACCGCGTGGCCCGCAGCTACGAGCACATCGATCCGGCCCTGGTGGGCAACGAACGCCGTGTGCTGGTCAGCGACATGTCCGGCCGGACCAACATCCTGATCAAGGCCGCCGAACTGGGTTTCAAGCTCGATCCCGCCGCTCCCGAGACCCGCGCCATCACCGCCGAGGTCAAACGCCGGGAGAGCGAGGGCTACGAGTACGAGGCCGCCGAGGCCTCGCTGGCCCTGCTGATCCGCGGCATCCTCGAGCACAACCCGGAGCTGCTGTTCAACGTGGACGCCTATCATGTCTCGATGCGCCGGGACTCCAGCGCCTCGATCTGCGAGGCCACCGTCAAAGTGCG